>JAPORH010000174.1 GCA_026710325.1 Litoreibacter sp.
TCACCGCCAAGTCTTACCGCCACGCACGCGCCGACGCATTTCGGCTATGGCAGGATTATACCCGCGAGATGACCGCCTGAAATTCGCAACACACATAATCGCAACCTACGCCAAATAACTTGGCAATGCCCTCCGGACAAATGCAAGGCATCAGAGAAATGACCAAAGGGTTAGCGTAAGTACACGCAGGACAGTTTACTACAAGGCTCCGGCGCAAGCCGGAGCTAATTCGCTCTTCATGGCGAGGCTAAGCGCGATGAATGATGTGGGACTGAGAACATACGACAAGATGACGTGCGCCTCGCGTCATTGCGACATACAGATTGCGTGCATCCATTTGGTCGGCGTCAACGACAATGGCAACGTCTGCTTCAAGGCCTTTGGGTGCCGACTGATTGCTAGCCAGAATGCTTGCGAATTGATACCGCACACAAGCGCGTCCTATGGTGTCGGGACTATGCCATTTTCCGAAGAGCGCACTGCAGAAATCCAAACCCGTATTCGTTCGCGACTTGAAAAGCAGAACGTCAATGTTTGGGAACGGTCATTTCTAACAAACATCGGCCTTAAGTTCGCCAAGGATGGCACACGCACGCGTTTGAGCAAGGCACAATATGCAAAGCTGCATAAGATCTTGGGGCTGGAACGCGAAACGAAAGAACTTCCAATACGAGCGCCCACGCCTACGAAATCCGTGAGACGCAGTTCGCGATCGGTGCAAAATCAAAATCCGATCAAGGCGACCCGAAGGGCCTTGAATGCTCCGAGACGAGCAGTCCGCCGCGTGCAACGCCAGCTCACCATGCCCATCATAATCGTCGTTGCGCTCTTTACACTGATCGGATCTTTGACGAACCAGGGCGGTAACACTTCAGCATCTTCTGGCACTCATCCAACGACTACGAACGTGCCGAGGGAGGCACATGCCTTTGTGACAGGAAGCAGTGTAAACCAGCGTCAGAGACCATCTACATCATATGCCGTGATTGGCTCGCTAACTGAGGGTACGCGCGTGAAAGTGCTTTCGCAAAATGGTCAATGGACTCAAGTGCGATCCACTCTGGGCGATGGTTGGATGGCATCACGCTTTCTGTCTTCGGGGCGTCCAGCCGAACAGGCTGCTCCCGAAGGAACGATCCGGGCAAGCGCCGTCCGCATTGTCGATGGTGACACCATCAAATACGGTGGACTTTCCATTCGCCTGACCGGCTTCGATACTCCGGAAACATACTACGCCGATTGCGCAGCAGAAAAAGCGCGCGGTGATGCCGCAACCGCACGGCTGCGGCAATTGATCCGTAGCGCCACAACTCTACAACTGTTCCTCCGCGACGAGCGTGACCGGTATGGTCGTGGTTTGGGCAGCCTACTCGTCAATGGTCAAGACGTTGGAGATGTACTGATTTCTGAAGGCCTTGCGCGTCGATACAGTGGGGGGCGACGCCAAGGGTGGTGCTAATGCTCAATCGCGTGCCACAAACACGCGATGCCGACGTTTCCATGGGTATCGGACTATGAGCTAGCGATCCTTAAAGCTAGCCTGTCTTTGATGTACTATACGCACCATGGTGCCAGCTGTAGGGAATGGTTCCTAAATCGACAAAGCCGGCAAATCGCGCAACGGCACTCGTCATGCCCTCTCATTGCTCCAGTAGAACTGGAGTGATCGCGGTATGCTCTGCAAGACGCAACGCATTTACAAGAATTTCGACGAGGGTATCTCGATGATTATCCTTGATGGAGCCCCCTGCCGGGTGGCGTTCAATAAGTGCCTCCGCATAGGACTGCAGCGTTTCGAGATGTAATCCTTCGTACCTAAAGCACTCGTCGAATACGCTTCGTGATGCTGCTAGATCCTCTTTCTGAATTTCAAATTCGTCGGCGGCTTTCGGTTGTTCAGACTCAGCATCCTCAAGCCATTTCCGCGAGTAGACGATGTTAAGAGTGCGTTGCAGGCGCTGGCCAGTATCAGTTGGTCGGTAGACGACTTTTTTGAAGCAGTTGAAGTCAATGATGATGACTTGGCTGTGCGGGCAAACCGATTGAAGATACTATGGAATCTTAGACAAGCCACTCGGCGACTCTTTGATATCTCAGATCTCCAATTTTGAGACATGGTTTTCTTATTCTTGCGCAATGCGTAACGGTTCCTAAGCTCTGATCTTATGAATGCACCTTGCTGCCAAGCATTTTGGAACCTTGTTGGGTGATTGGAAGTGTCAGCGATTTACGATAACTGCCGTCGCGCGCTCCCTCAAAATCAAATTCATATAGAGTTAACGGGCCAAGTGCCGACGCTTGCTGACCAAGAAAGAACGTTAAGGCGTTTGGAGCGGCGATAAACAAGTGCGACAGTGCCCGCGTTGCGCTTTCGCTTCGTATAGATCGAACACCCTCCTTCACCGTTTGGGAGAAAGCAAACGCATGGCTTCCCGATTTGATGACCTGCGCCCCGGAACCAGACGATGGTCGGAACACGATCAAGCGGCCCACCTTGGGCAGATGTTTTGAAACAAATTGCCGGACATCGTTTGCTATGTCATGTGTAATCCCGACGGCGAAGGCGATATCAGTGGAATGGGGATCAACTTCTAGGATCGTCTTGTTCAATGTTGGCCAGTCATCTTCATTGGGAACATCGTCGGCCGCCCAAATCTGACGCGCCAACGTGCGTTGTTCCAGACCTACTGCCCGACCTGATTTAATATTGAGCACGCTGCCGGCCGCAAATGCGAGGGTAGTGTGCGCATCCAAAGCCAAATCCAACTGCCGTTGGTCTCGTGCTGCTGATTGCAGGAAACTCTCCAGTGCTGGATAGAGTGTTTTGCTCCAATCTTCCTCATCGCGTATATAACGTTGATCGAACACAGGCACTAAATTCAGGACGTCATCACAGCGATCCTCAAGGCGATCTAGTGGGTGCTCAAAGGACTTGACCCCATAGATTTTTGGACGCTCCATAGACTGCCCAAACAAGTCTTCGTCAGCACAGGCATCTCTGAAGCTTTCCTTTTCAAATTCAACTCTACCTTGGCTCATCCACTGGAAAACAACATCGTCGTAGATGAATGAGCTGTGGTGTGTAGGGACGCGCTTCAGGCCCGCTATGCGGAAAGATAAGTCGCATCGGGCGCGTAGATCGTCGAGATTCTCGGACGTGTGTCCAAATGCAAGGGTATTCACAAAGACGCGCAGCTCGTCGTCATCAATCTCTAGGTGTTCGCGCCAGGCTTTCCGAATAGCCCCAGCCTTACTGCTGTCGGTCTTTGTGCCGAATAGTCGATCCAAGCGCACAGAGCCGGACTGGCTACTGACTAGTGCACTAAGGTAGTCTTGGCGATCCGCCTGCCAATTTGTAACCATCTTGAAACGCACCCCAGTACCGTTTGGAGCGTTTGCCATCTGAGCGTCGCGCGCGCGCTGCATAAACGAGCGCGCATTTGCGTTGATGAAAGTTGGATCGATAAGGTTGGAGTAACCGTAAACACCCGGTGTCACATGCCACTTGCATTGTAGATGTTCGCGGCAAATGGGTGCACCACGGGCGTCTTTGGGTTCGCGCCCATGCGCATATTCAACCCAAATGTCATCGAAGCTCTTAGGTCCATCTTCGAACCCTATACGCACGATTGGGCTTTCAGGATCTAACAAAAAGGCCGCGCGTATCCAAAACTGACGAGCTTGATAGATGTCGCCATCTCGACGAGCTGTGATCGCTTGTACCACGTCGGCCCTACGATGCGTTTGAGTTGGTATCTTGAAATGGCGGAGTGGGTGTCATAGCACGCGCGATCTCGATTGCACGCGATGGTTCGATGGGCCCGCTCGGATATGCATCCAGCACCAGATTTGGGATCAAACGCTGCGTGAGATCAGAAAATGTGAAACCATAGGATTCCGTTCTGGACTCGGCCCCCGTCGCATCGACCAAGTCTGTCATGTGTTGTTCGGAGAATCCCAAAGGCTCCAAATTTGTTGCAAGCACATAGTGACGTTGCGCATCATTGGGGCGTGAAAACGCAAGGACGTCTGCCGCACGCCGTCTTACGGCTGGATCAAGAGAGCTTAGACGGTTCGTACACATAATAATAGCTGCAGGCACCTTGGCGTTGGCGATCTGGTCAATTCCACGAATGAACGCATTAACGCCTGCGCGATCCTCATGATGCATTTGGTTCGTTTCGCGAGACTGGGCTAACGCGTCAGCCTCATCCACCAACAGGATCACAGCTCCCCGAGCGCGTCCGTCGTTGGATGAGAGCTTCTCGGCCTCCTGTAACGTGTAGTCGAATGCGCTTGAGATCAGTTGCGTCATTTCACCGACCCGTCCCTGGCCACGTGTGGAAAGGCTCAGGGGTAGCAATGTAATGTCGATACGTTCTTGACGTGCGACGGCGTCTCCGATCGTCTCCGCCAACTCGGTTTTGCCCGAGCCAACATCACCAGCCAACACAACTAATGGTGGTCGCCGCAGAACTGTATCTAAAAGGTTCGCAGCATCCGGATGATGAGAGCTAGCCCAATTACGCAGTCCTGCTGGGTTGACGAGCAAGCCGAGGATCTTTGCCAATCGCGCCTTTTGGTCATCGAGTCCAACGAGGCGCGCCAGACGCTCTTGTGGGTCGAAGTCAGGATAGATGACGCGACGATCAAAAAGGTCGTCTAAGTTTGGTCTGCTGTCCATTAGAAACTCCGTACTGTGGCGCGCTCCAGTGAACGCCCACCCGATGAATATGTCCGGTCTGAAGAGAGGTAACCGTTAATCAGTGGCTCTTTCGCGCCTGTGCGATAGAAAGGCAGCGTATTCTTAAAGGCGTCTTTCTCTGTGCCCGTGAGCTGATCCCATTTGCTGCTGTAGGATAAGAAGCTGGAGAATTTAGCGCCTTCGATGTCTGCGCCCGGGCGAATTCTGCCAGGGTCATCATCGACCGAACCCGAGTAGAGGTCGCGCGCTAAGTACTTCAGTGTCGGCTCAATCCACTGATCGTTTCGCTTGAATCCATACCAGACATGGTTGAGGTAGCCCGCCTTCATTGAAGCGATCGCCTCCGCCTCGTAGTCGGCAATATCCGTATCATTTGGCTGGCCGTAAAGGCGTTGCATGCGCTTTAGGTCAGTTGCAATCTTAGCTGCCATATGACGGGCATTCGTGATCGTGAATGACGTGGTTTCCGAAACCGTTGTACTAAATGTCATTGAACCACCTCATACTTGAAACGTTGAGCCAAAGACCTTCTGCCAGTAAGCGACGGTCAGCTGTTTGGTCGGAGCGGCCAGAGCCGCATCTATTGCATCACCTGCATCAAGGGCCGCGTCGACAATGGCATCCGCATTTGCGGATGTGTACAGTCTTGCAGCGTTGTTTTCGGCGTTTACCGGGTCAATGATCTGAACCGGATCATTGAGGGATCCGACGGTCGATGACTGGTAGTAGTCAGAGAAGACGATGCGTTCGTGAAGGTTGCTTCGGGCAAGATAGGTGAAGAAGTGCTGAAGTGCCTCAGGATAATCACTGAAATCCAAACCGTCGTCGCACAGCTTCGCCAGTATCATTTCGATCATAAAGGACTTGAACCGAAAGTTGGGATCTTCGTTCTTTAGGCGGCGCGCCCAGAACTTCGCAAGACGCACTACCTGGGCGAAGTGTTTTTCCTGAGCCTTCTTGCGTTTGGTGGCAAATTCAAGGTGCAGCGGGATACTTGTTTTGAGAAATGACCCGTCTTCTTGACTGATGAGGTCACCGTACCAATCCGTGTCGCCATTATAGAGGATTGGAACAATATCGACGTTCAAACCGCTGCCTTTGAAAGAGACCTCAACCGAATAGGTCTGGGGCGTCACTTGGTCCGGTGTGAAATTAGGAAAAGCCTTACGCAGACGTTCTGCGATGTATCTCAAGGGCATTGCCAAGTTATTTGGCGTAGGTTGCGATTATGTGTGTTGCGAATTTCAGGCGGTCATCTCGCGGGTATAATCCTGCCATAGCCGAAATGCGTCGGCGCGTGCGTGGCGGTAAGACTTGGCGGTGA
>JAPORH010000009.1 GCA_026710325.1 Litoreibacter sp.
AAGCTTCAATTCGAATCCTTTTCGCTCCTCGTTTCAAGTAGCGTCGTGTACTATGCCAGTAGGGATAAAAAATGTAATAAAAACAAAATTTTACAAATAATTGAGCCTCAGGTTGTCATTACAATTTGACATCTTGTAAGGAGTAACCGACCATCGAGCTTGATACGGG
Organism: Litoreibacter sp.; assembly: GCA_026710325.1. Taxonomy (GTDB): domain Bacteria; phylum Pseudomonadota; class Alphaproteobacteria; order Rhodobacterales; family Rhodobacteraceae; genus Litoreibacter. The sequence continues at coordinate 170 of JAPORH010000009.1, forward strand.
TTACAGCACGGCATCCTAGAGCCGTTTATAGAACTGACTTTGAAGGGAGGAAGTCTTTGACACAGCGCTCCCCAAAAAGCGCACCCGAAACGGGCATCGATTGGAATAGATTCGCTTTCAGAGCGCTGTCAATTCTGGCAAAAGACTTGCGTATGACAGGGAAACTGCAACCTCGACGCCTTGAGCTTTTCGTTGAAAAGCTACGGGTCGCCGTATCATCGCGCGACCCTGAAGCTGCGCCTGCTGTCATCTCGAAAATGCGTGAAGCGCAGATCAGCAGTTTTGTAATTGCGGACCATTATATCCCTGAGGTCGCGCGTAGGCTCGGGGAGGCTTGGTGCTCCGACGAGATGGATTTCGCCACGGTCACGATCGGTTCGGCGCGCTTGCAAGGCATTCTGCGCAGCCTCGGTCCGGAATGGAGCGCTGAAGATCAGCACATTAACCCGACCGCGCCCCGTTGCATGGTCATCGTGCCGGCGGGTGCGCAGCATACTTTGGGCGCGACGATCTTGGCGGGTCAGCTGCGCCGATCTGGAATTTCGGTCTCCCTCGTTGTTGGGGCTCAGCCTGCAACTTTGAGCGCGAGATGTGAGGGCGCAAGCTACGACGCCTTCTTGATCTCCGCCTCCGAGCATGAGAAGTTGAACGATATCAAACGTATCGTAGAAGCGGTGCGGTCAGCCGGGGAGAAAACGCCGGTGATAGTTGGGGGCAATGTACTGGCATTGGCAGCAGATGTGGAAACGCAAACCGGGGCAGACCTCGCGACCAGTGATGTAGAGGCAGCCATTCGCTTCTGCGGCTTCGATGCGCGCTTGCTTCACCTTGTGGGCGAAGAGTCATGATTGCGGCCAATACGCAACTCTCGGGCGGCCGTGCATGATGACTAACGCGGATCATAACTGGACATCCGGGCTCGTCCCGCTGATTGAGCCGCATCAATTGGCCGATATTCTCGCGCAAGTCTCGGATCTTGCATTGTTCATATCACCAACTGGCGACGTGAGTGGTGCCATGAGCAATCCGAGCTTCATGTCGAGCACTGATTTTTCCAGCTGGGTCGGGCAAAACCTGTCCGAACAGTTGACCGTTGAAAGCATACCGAAGTTCAAAATGCGGCTTGGTGACATTGCCGCAAAAGGGGGCGCGACCCACGCCGTGGAGTTGAACCATTCGACGCGTGGCAGTTCGCCGGAGTTCCCGATGCGCTACAGCTTCCACCCGGTCGATGGTGGGAACAGCATCCTTATGCTGGGCCGAGACCTGCGCCCGGTCGCCGAAATGCAGCAACAGCTGGTGGCCGCGCAGATTGCGCTCGAGAAAGACTACGAAGCGCAGCGCGAATATGACACGCGGTTCCGCGTTTTGATGACCTCCAGCAATGAAGTCATTTTATTTGCCGGCGCCAACAATGGTGAAATCGCTGATTGCAACACTGCAGCGGCCAATTTCTTTGATAGTACGCGGGACGAATTGATCGGTACCAATATCGCCAAACTCTTTGAGCCAAAGCGTAATAACGGTCTGGTGCGCGAGCTTGTCGAAGCGGACACTTCAGACAGCAGCAGTGACGTATCCGTTTTTCTCAAAGGGACTGAGACCGAGGCCGTCATTCACCCAACCTTGTTTCGGTCCTCCGGGGAACGGGTTATGCTCTGTCGCATAAATCCAGGCGGCTCTGCCCCTGCGCGTTCCAATGAACTTCAGCAAAACCTGAATGCGCTCTATAAAGACGGCGTAGATGCCGTCGTATTCGTCAATGGGACAGGCGGTATCCTGAGCGCGAATCCGGCGTTTTTTGCATTGGCGGATGTCACGCATGAACAGTCTATTCGTGGCCGGTCCATCTCGGATTTCATGAGCCGTGGAAGCGTCGATTTAAACGTGCTTTTGGAAAATACGGCGCGCTCGGGCTCAATGCGGCTTTATGCGACACGTCTTGTGGGGGAGCACGGCACGGAGCGTCCGATTGAGGTGTCTACGACCCGGCTTGGTGCGAGTGGGGAACATGTGTTCGCCCTGATCATACGCGACGCCAGCCGAGTCGAAGCACTGCGCACTCCAGCCTCTCAATTGACCGAAGCCGATATGCGGTCTGTCATTGAGTTGATTGGCAGCCAGACCTTGAAAGACATTGTGGCTCGGACTACTGACGTGGTCGAGAAAATGTGCATCGAGACAGCGGTAGAGCTGACGTCGAACAACCGTGTCGCGGCCGCCGAAATGCTGGGTCTGTCCCGCCAGTCGCTTTACGTCAAACTGCGCAAATACGACCTCCTCTAGACCGCGCCCTTTTGGTACCGCAACGCAGGTAAGCAAAGCCGCGCTTGCTACTATTGGCGTTTCGTCTACAATATGAGCACTAATACTTCGAATTGACGTGAACGTGCACTTAGTTTTGTCGAGAGGACTAAGTCAGTGGCGAACGACGATGACGACCTTTTCGAACCAGTTGTGTTCGAAAAAAGCTACTCTGAGATTAGAGATCTCAAGGCACGTTTTCCGGAAGAAATCGTGGCAGCTTTGGCGCGTGAAGTGCTGGCAAGGCTGGCGCAACACAGATCTGCCTTTGGTGCCACCCGTGCTCCCGTAGCCGACGAAACAATTGAAGACCTCGCCTATGCCCTGATTGATTCCGATCAGGACGCGGCTAAACGCATGATCCTTAAAATGCGCTCCGAGGGGACCCGCGACGAGCTGCTTTATTTGCTCTTTCTTGCGAGTGCGGCGCGCAAACTGGGCGAGTGGTGGACTGAGGACAAGATCACCTTTGCGCAAGTAACCACTGGAAGTGGCCGGGTCTACGCGATTTTGCGCAGCTTAAAGCCTGTCCATTCTGCTCGCTTTGTTAAGGGTCCGCACCGCAATGCGCTCTTTGCGCAGACACCGGGCGATGACCACTCGCTCGGAATCAAGATGGCCGCAGATTTGATGCGCGTCGACGGTTGGGACATAGACCTTGTGTTCGACCTCGATCACGATACGCTTTTGCAACGCATTGCGATGACTGATCCGCCGATTATCGGGATATCGGCGGCTGGTGCACATGCGTTGCCCAGCCTTGCCAAACTTGTTCTTGCGATCAGGGTTTGGTCGCCCAGCACACTTATCCTTGTCAGCGGGAACGTTGTCGAAACATCGCGCGAGACAGTTGCGCTTATGGGTGTTGACGCGATGACTTCTAATATTGATACCGCCCGGGAAGAGCTCGAACGGCTCTGGTCCGTCGTAGAAAGCAAGTCATAAAAAAGCGGCCCCGAAAATGTCGGAGCCGCAAAATTTTCGTTTTACCTAAATTAGCTGGATGGGCCGACAGAGACCAAATAGGCCCAAAGGTTCTTCGCGTCGTCTTCATCACGCAGGCGGAACTGCATCTTGGAACGCGCTTTGTCGTCTAGCACGCGCTCGAGCCATTTCTTGGGATCAGCGACGTATTCGACGAAGTTTGCTTCGTCCCAGCCATCAGGCACTGCGCCGGTTTCGGCCACAGCCGCCAAGGAGTCACCGTACTTGTCGAAACCCTCATAGCCGCCTGGTGTACGCTGGTAGATGCCATACAGGTTCGGGCCGGTTTTGCCGCCTTTTTGAATCGCGTCGCCGTCAGCGGTTTCGATCATGTGGCAGGATTTGCACTTTCTGAAGACCTTTTCACCCTCTGCCGCATCGCCAGTGGCATGGCCATCGGCAAAAACTGGGGCTGCCGCCACAGACAAGGCGAAGGTCGCTACAGTCATGAATTTCATTGGAATCACTCCTCTCCGTATCGCGCTCTAACCTAGTCTGCTGACAGTTAGGGTAAAGGGGCGTCTCAGTATTTCTCCAAAAATTGACCATGACGGATATCATTGGGTGCTCTAAACGTTGAGATTGGTCGAAAAACTTGTTATTTTGAGACTATCCCAGGTGCCGGGATTGCCAGGCATCGCTGTACGGAGGTTCGAGCACTGTCTCACCAAACTGATCTGGGCGCAGTTACCGCCCCGAAAACGACCAACCCGGTCGAAACCGAACACCAAGTCTCCAGCGAAGCGCTGCTAGATTGGGTCATGTCCAACCTCAACGACGAAAAAGCCGAAGAGATCGTGCAGATTGACCTGCGCGGGCGCTCTGAGATTGCCGACTACATGGTGATCTGTTCTGGCCGCTCGACCCGGCAAGTGACCGCGCTGGCCGACAAGCTGACTGCGAAACTGAAGGAAGAATTTGGCCGTGTCGCTAAGGTCGAGGGCAAAAGCGCGGGCGATTGGGTCTTGATCGATACAGGCGATGTTGTTGTGCATGTCTTCCGCCCCGAAGTGCGGGAGTTCTATCAGCTCGAAAAAATGTGGCTGCCTGCAAGCGGCGAAGCTGAAGCCAGCAAAAGCTGATGCGCGTCCATGTTTGCGCTGTTGGCCGTCTCAGGGCGGGGCCGGAGCGCGAGCTGATCGATGATTATTTGACCCGGTTTGACCGCACAGGCAGAAACCTTGGATTGGGGCCTACCAACATCATTGAGGTCGAGGATAAAAACGGCGGAAAGCAATCGACCGAGGCCGACCTGCTGCGCCGCTCTATTCCAAAAGGCTCGGTGACATGCGCTTTGGATGAGCGTGGAAAAACACTGTCCAGTCCTGATTTTGCCAATCTGCTCGCCCGCTGGCGCGACGAAGGACGGCAGGACCTCGCATTTATCATTGGCGGCGCCGACGGAATTGCCCCTGATCTGCGCGCCGAGGTTGATCAGACCCTGTCCTTCGGGAAGATGGTTTGGCCCCATATGCTCGCCCGCGTCATGCTCGCTGAACAGCTTTACCGTGCGGCCTCGATCCTTGCGGGCGCGCCCTACCATAGGGTTTGAGCGATGCGCCTGCTGATATTGGGCGCAAACGGGAAGCTCGCGCGGCTTTTGCGCGCGTCATGGCCGAAGTCTAAAGAGCCTGAACCAGTTTGGCTGGACACACCCAACATAGACCTGCGCAGCGCAAGCCAAGCTTTGAGCGATGCCATGAAAGGGGTGGACGCGGTTTTGAACCTGGCAGGTGTGACGCGCGAAACCGGCACGCGCGCATTTTCAGACAACGTGGCCATCGCGCACACAGTCTTGTCCAGCGCTGCGGGCCTTCCGGTGATTTTATGTTCTAGCGCCGCTGTCTATGGCGATCGCAACGAGGTCTGCCACGAAGACATGCCGGCCAAACCGCTATCGCCCTATGGCAGATCAAAGCTGGAGATGGAGCAGGTCGCTGCAGATTTCGAAGGGGCGACATGCCTGAGGATTAGCAATGTCGCTGGCGCAGACGCGTTGTTCGGGCATGTGAGGGAGCACTACCAATTGGATCGGTTTCCCGGCGGCGGATTTCCCGTGCGCAGCTATATCGGTCCGCACCACCTTGCCTCCGTGATAGCAAAGCTCGCCCTTTTGGCTGGCGCGGGGCGTTCGTTGCCCAAAATTCTCAATGTTGCGGCAGAAACACCGGTTCGAATGGACGCGCTTCTGGATGAGGCTGGTAAGGATTGGACGCCCGTTCCGGCGCCACTTGGTGCCATTGAATCCGTTCATCTCGATATTTCGCGCTTAGCTAAGCTTCTGGCAACCAATTCGCCTTACCCTTCTGTGTTAGAGGATTTACGCGCTGTCAGAAGGTAGAAGATGCGCCTGGGAAAACGGATTTTTGACTGTGTCTGCGCGACTGCGTTGGCGCTTTTGATCCTTCCCTGGATTGGCTGGATCGCATTTCGTGTCTGGCGGCAAGGCGACGGACCAATCTTGTATCGCGCGGAGCGGATGCGCGGGCTGGACCGGCCTTTTACACTCTATAAATTCCGAACCATGAGCCATCACTCGCGTGAAGAAATTGGTGTGACGGGCGGTGACAAGATCGACCGTATCACCCCCTATGGGGCAAAGCTTCGCAGGCGCCATCTTGATGAATTGCCGCAGCTATGGAACGTCATCAGGGGTGACATTAGCTTCGTGGGCCCGCGCCCGCCGTTACGCGAATTTACAGAGCGCTTTCCGGAGGTTTATGGCCAAATTTTGAATGACCGCCCCGGCGTTACAGGACTTGCCACTTTGCTCTACAACAACACTGAAGAAACGCTGCTTGCACAATGTGGCACACCTGAGCAGACTGACGAGACTTATTGCACGCGTTGCATTCCTGCCAAAGCGCGGCTTGATCTGTTTTACCAACAAAAAGCCAGCTTCGGACTCGATCTCTGGATCATCGGTACCACCTTGCGACAGATTTTCAGCAAAGAGCCCTCATCTCGCCAGGTGCAAAAGCGCAAAAGCAGCGCACGCGCTCCTGTCCCTTTGTTAACCTCCAGCTGAGAAAAACCTGCCCGCGCGCCGCGTTTTCCGCGCGTCGCAGATTCCGGCGTCAACCCATGGCGCCTTCACATGGATTGGCAGGATTTTTATGGATAAATTTTCAAACTTCCCCACGACCCCGATCTCTCCGGCGCGTAACGGGGAGCAGGTTTCCCCGAGCGACAGCACTGATTTGAGCCAAGTCAGCCGCGCTTTGTACATCGGCCAAGGCGGCGATCTGAATGTGGTCATGGCCGACGGCGCGACCATCTTGTTCGAGGCCGTTCCCGGCGGCTCGCTGCTGCCGGTGCGCGCCGAACGTGTAACGGCGTCGGGGACATCGGCCAGCGGCATCGTCGCGCTCTGGTAGCAGGTGCTACTTCACCGCTAAGCTTTCTTTCAAACCTGCCGCCTGACCCGTGGCAGGTTTTTTCTGATCCGCAACGACATCCCGGAACAATCGTTCGAGAGACTTTTCATAGAGTTGCAGCCGCGCAAGCCCGTTGAGCTGCGCCTCTCGTGTCTGAGCTGCAAGACTGTCGCGTTGTTCAAAGCCATCCATCACCCGCGCGACGATTTCGTCATGGCTGTCAGCGCAGCAATCCGCGACGTGTCCATATCCCAAGGCCCCAAACAGTCCTGAAAATTTCCGGCTATAGGCCAGGGGAACAACCGCCACGCCGCTGGAAAACGCCGCGATGCAGGAATGCATGCGCGCGCCGGTAAAGAAGGACATTTCCGCTATATAGCCTTTTGCCTCGGACGGTGTTCCGAATGCTGGCGCGCAAATCACATCACGATATTTTGATGCGAAGTGCCGTATCGCCGCAACATCATCCTCGATAGGCATTTGTGGGCTTATGACATGTGGGATCAGGTGCAGCTCCGGCCGCTCCGGATGGGCAAGGAAGCGTTCGATAAGCTCGCAGCACATCGCTTCGTAGTCGATATCCATGCCAAATTGATTGCGCCCGTTATACCCGCCCGACTTCAAGAGGCCTGAGATGTTCAATCCGACACGCGGCCTATCACCATCCATCAGACAGGGCTCGCTAGGCAGCCTTAGCGCGACATCGCTGGCGACCAAAACCTCTCTTTTCAAACCGAGCCCGTGGAGGTGTTTCGCCGAAGCCTCGTCGCGCGCGAAGATCAGTTCGGATCTGTCCAAAATCCGCTTTGCAAAGAACTTGCTCACCGTGCTGGAAAACGGCCCATAGGTCTGCGGTGCGTGGACCAAAGACGTTCCAGCCGCGAGGCAAGCCAGTTTCATCCAAAGCATACGACGCAGGCGCTTCGGCCCGTAAATATCGGCAAAACTATCACCGGCACCGATATCCAGCACGACATCAGCCGCGCGCATATGGCGAAAAATCCCGTTCGGGTGCAGAAGGTCACGGCCCGTGATTGTGACGATGTCCAAATCATCGCCTGAAACGCAAGGCGTTCCGCGATCGGCCCAATCCAAAATAGTAATCTTGAGCTTTTGGCGGAGCTGTTTGGCGATGGTGCGTAATGTATCGATCTGTGCGGCCGTGAGCGCGCCGACGCCGAGGTTGTTGGAGCGGGTCGCGTGCATGATGAGACAAATTTTAAGCATCTCTTACACTGTCGCGATTCCGGTTAATGCACAGTTACCGGCTTATGCCTTACCTGAGCGTCGTTGCGCAGCACGCCGCATTGAAACTGCTATCACGCGCAGCATACGTGGCAGCCCAAGTGCACGCGAATTTTGCCAAATGCCGAGCTGCCGATATCGCGGTGCGGGAAGCCCGCCAAGAACGCGCCCGATCAGTCGTGCGAGCAGTTCTTGGCGGCGTCGCAACTGACCTGGCTGCATAGCCGCCACCGCATCAATATCGCTTGTGCGCAGAACCAACGCGCCCCCCTCAGCCGCCCCATGCGCGATCCGAAGGCCCAGCCGGGACCGCGCCAAAATCAAGCTGCGCCCGTCGCGTTCTTCAAACTCGGGATAGCCTTCAGAATTGACCGCCCAACTGTCGGCGAAGACAATATCCGCCTCCAATCCGATCCCATCTGCGCAGATCCGACAGCGGGGCTGGACGTGTTTGGACAGCACATCGCCCCAGCTTTCCGAATAGCTGAGGCTACGGGACGCGCCCTGTTTCGTTCTGGCCTCGCTTCGCCCGGGCCAGCCACGTCCGCGATACCGAAACTCGGAGACGTCTTCAGGCCGCGTACCGAGCACGCGCAACAAAGTCTCCGCGCCTCGTTGGGAGGGCACGCCTGCGCAGAAAAACGCCAGTTTCACTGGAAATATGTCATCTACGCGCTTGTCGACCCGAGCCCAATTCCTCAGACCTGCCACATCACAGGGCTTTCCCACGAAGGCTAGGCGCTCCCCTTTTTCCAACAAACCAGGAACCTGCAAAAGCGGCGCCGATGGCGCGTAACGGGACGCGGCTTGCGCCAGCAAGTCCTCCTTTGTTCTGCTAATCACGGTGCGATTGCCGATCGGGTTGTCCGGGTCGGCAGACGTGCTAAGCACGCCATCCACTTCGCCTGTCTCCAAAAGCCAAGCCAAGACACCGGTCAGTGCCCCGCCTGACGCGCCTTCGAAGCGGATCGCCGGGTCGCTGGCCCAACCCTCGTAAAGCTTTCGGTAGGACCCCCAGACCGGGTGGTTTTGGTCTCCAAATTGGGTGGGGATTTGTTGCTGCCCGGGGCAAATCGCAGCGATGTTTTTCTGCGCGCGTCGCTGCAAGCGGGCGCGCGTCGTGGGTCGCAGGAAGCCATCCTCACCTAGGCCAAAAGACAGCGATTTTGGCGCAAGCGCCGCACAAGCACCGCAGCCTGCGCAAAGGTCGGCGGCAACAATTTTTTCAGTGATTTCCCTCATGTGGGTCACGCATCCCTCCTGCTCTGTTCACATGTCGTTAAGGGAAAACTGGTTAAGCCCCGGTAAATGGTCATGGTCTCAGACACCTCGCTCGACCAGCGCGCCAAGCTGCAACAGCTTGCGACCCTGCTTTCGGGCAACAGCGCGATTGCCGCGCTCACCTTGCTGCGCAACATTTTCGCGGCGCGCATGATTGGCGTTGAACAATTCGGTATCGCGGCTGCGCTCGCAATTGTTGCAACCGGGATCGAGATGGCCACAAATTTGGGATTGCCACAGATGCTGGTGCGTGACGCTCGTGGCGCCACCCCGCGTTTCCAAGCCTCACTGCATTTCGTTCAGCTGATACGCGGAGCTCTCGCCGCAGGCATGCTTTACCTTTTGGCACCGTATATCGCGGCTTTTTTTCAGATGGAGGAGGTGGCTTGGGCATTCCGCGTGCTCGCCTTCATGCCTCTGGCCAATAGTCTCCTGCACCTTGACGCATTTCGATTTCAACGTTCGGGTCGTTTTGGGCCGTCTATCGTGATTGGTCTGGGGCCGGCGCTGCTTGCGCTGATGCTCATATGGCCGCTCTTCGAGACTTATGGCGATTTCAGGGTGCTACTCTTTGCCAGCTTCGTTCAATGCATCGGCACCGTCATCCTGTCCCATCTCATAGCCGAGCAAAGGTTCAAGCTTGTGGTGGCGCGCAGGCATTGGCCCGATGTCTGGACATTTGGTGGTCCTATGGCCTTGAACGGCTTGCTGCTTCTATTTGTGTTTCATGGCGAGAAAATCCTTGTGGCCCATCTGAGCGGGCCCGCTGATTTGGCCGTCATCGCAATGGGATTCACTCTCACACTGACGCCTGCGCTTATCCTTGGTCGAAGCTTGCAGACCTACGCCTTGCCAAAGCTTTCGCAGACGACGGATCAGACGGCGTTCGAGATTGCGGCCAACCGGCTGATGAAGCTGTGTCTCGCAGTCGCCATCCTCGCGACCTCGGCCTTATGCGCTTTCAGCCCTTTGGTAACCGTTTTGCTCGGATCAGATTTTTCGGCGCTTCAGGGCCTGTTTCCGCTGCTCGCTATTCTACACGGTCTGCGCATAGCACGCTCGGGGCCGACCATTGCCGCATTGGCTAAGGGTCACAGCCTGAACGCAGTCTGGGGCAACCTTCCCCGGATCGCGGCCTTGCCTTTGGGCTATCTCTGGTTGTCGAGCAGCGGCGGCCTAACAGGGTTAATCTGGATTGCACTTGCCGCGGAAGCGGCGGGTCTGGCGCTGTCCTATGTGCGACTGCGCCAGACCATGAGAGTCCTTTAGGTCGCGTCAGATCCAAGTTTCCAAGGATCGGCATTCACAATTTCTGCTGGGCCGACATACTCTTTGTAAGGCGTGCTGCCCGGCAGGGTGCCATCGCCAAGCGCTTCCTTCCATACTGCGATACGGGTCACATTTGCCACCACCTGATTTGCGCCGTTGAAGGTTGCCATCAGGTTGAGCGCACGGTTGCTCGGCAAGGTGGGGGCGGCAGAGGTAAAGCTTTCGTCCAGCACAAGGCTGCCATCAACCCAGATCCGCGCAAATCCCGCAGGCAGGTCTATTGCCAGGCGTATGTCTGCCTGAACCCCGGTGATGATTGTCCCGGACCCCGTCTGCGCATTGTCGACATGAACGACCCCGCCAGTATCGCGCACGCGCAGCCGCAAGCGCCCATTTGGCAGGATTTCAAGTCGAATGTAGTTACCCGTGGTCGTCGCTAAAATGACCGATCCAGAGCTCGGCAAGCTGGGTTGCAGGTCGAACTGGAATTGCATCGCGTCGACACCTACGCCCAAGGTGTCCGGGTCATAGAAATAGGGCCCGGTTGCGCTGGTGGTGAACCCGCCCGAGGGCGCGGTCAGGGTATTGGCCAGAACAGCCGCGTCGGGCAGTGGTCGAACAGGAACGCCGTCAATGCCCGGCAATCCGTGATCTACAATGGGAAGGTTCAGATAGGTCCCTGCAAAATGATCTTCGGGGAATTTGATCATACCCGTGGCACCACCTTCCCCAAATCGGATCACGTCGCTGGAAACGAAGCTACCTGCATTTGGAAAAATGCGAACGCGACCTGACACGATCTCCACCCGCTCCGCAGGCTGTCCGTTGATCTGCCACCCCATTACATCCGTCCAATGGGGCTGCGCACCTCCCAAAGCGGATAAACCCCGTTTCAGGCGTGGTGTGGTGATCTCACCAGCGTCGGACCAAACTTCGACGAAAGCACCGCTGGGCTCCCAGAAGGCTTGGTCGAAGACTGGCATCTCCCAGCTTGTGAGTCCGCTCGATTGCAAGATCGCATGCGCCATCAAACGTCCCCACATAGGCGAGCCATCGTCTGAGTTGCCGGACGGGTGGGTCACATCCGTCCAACTGCCCGCGCCATCGTCAAACCCGTTCTGATAAGTGAGCGGCTCCAATCCAAGCGGTAGAAACAGCCCATCCGCATTTGGGTTCACCACCATCTGCCGCCAGCTTTCGCGGGCGCGTTCCTTGTTGAGCAGGTTGTTCTCGGTCGTCCCTCCCAGAAGAACCGTCGCGTTCTGCATGTCCGCGCCGATGTCAAATTTATGGGGGCCGAAGGCGACCCAACGGGTATGGGCCGGATCGTAGAGTTCGCCGAACCAGTGGTCGGCCTGATAGCTGGAGCTCGTCCCAAAACTGATCGTCGTCGGGAATGAGACGGGCGTGCCATCAGCCTCTTTGCCGGTGAAGAGGGGAAACAAACCCTCCTCATAGTTGCTCGAAAAGCTGCCCGGTGTTGCGAACCAAGACACTGATGGCATCCCCACGTGTTGGCCATCGGCGGTCGCGAAAGCATGCAACGCGGCGTCATTGGTCCAAAGGCGTGAGGGCTCGCTATCATCAACCAAGTCGCGAAACCCGGTACCAGAGACAGCTTGGAACACGAGCGCAAACTTCTCCCCAGGGCGCTCCGCCATGAATACATTGGCCATCGCCGCGAGGGCTGCAGTATGCGGGTCAGCATTGCTCAGATGCTTCAACTGGGGTCCGCCATCAAACCACATGGCCTGCACGGAGTCGTCGCCCAACAAAGGCTCAGCCGGAATTTGATCGTAGAAGGTGGAGAAAATCCGCACGACCTCCGACTGGCCCCAAAGGGCGATCACATGGCTGACGCCAAAGCGGTTGGGGGTGGTCGCGCGCGTGACATGCTCGGACTGGATGCGAGCCTCAATGCGCAGCCAACGCGTGTCGCGCGCAACCGTTAAGCTGCCGGACCAATTGCCGCCCCCATCAATCACGCCGAAACCGCTCCAATCCTGTGGCGCGCCGCCCTCAGGCAGAAGCCGGATTTCAACGGTTTCGCCGGGCGTGCCTGTACCACTAACATTGACCACGGCCTCCGCCCGCCCAAAGGCTGCGCCGCTGTCAAACAACGTCATATCGCGGGAAAAGTCGTTGATCGTGATCTCGGTCAGTGGAACGAAAATTCCGCCCGTTGGGCGGTTCGTCGCGGCCAACGGCAGGCCAAGCATTGTGATCATCTAGGTCACCTTGTGTTGGCTCGGGCCGTGGAAGGGTGGGCGAGCGATTAGGAGGCGGGCCTCTTAGCGCTCCGTTCGGCAGGAACGAGCGGGCTCAAATGAATTTGGGTGCGCTGCGGCGCGCGAAGGCTCTGGTATCACAGGGTAAAACCGCGTTGCGCAGGGCGCGCACCCGTCGCGCTATGCATTAACGCTTAGGTCAGTCCTGCTGCGGCCAGCTCGTGTTCGCGCAGATCGGCGTCCGGAAGCCTGCCAAAAGGACCGGCTGAAATCCCTTGGCGCACGACCTTTGCCGGGTTGCCCGCGACAATGCAATCGGGTGGCACGTCTTTAGTCACGACGGCGCCCGCGGCCACAATAGAGCCGTCGCCAATGCGCACCCCCGGCAAGATCATGCTGCGCGCGCCGATAAAACAATTTCGCCCGATCCAGGTATGCACATAAAGCCCGCGGGTCCGGTCGTGGGTCAGCACCATGGACTGCAACGCGACATAGCTCTGCGCGCCGATATGCACGCCAATTGGAAAGGTGCGGTCAAGCCGGGCCGACATCGAAATCTGGGAGGTGGGGGCGATATCCATGCCGTAAACGCCGCTCAACCAAAGCCGACGGGCTTGTACCAAAACCTCGCGTAGCAGACGCAGGCGGTTTAAGCCGCGCCTGCGCGCTTTGCGAAAGGGTTGGGTGTCCAAGGGCAGGTCGGTCATGCGCGTCAAGGCTCAGCAGTTTCAATAGCCCCTGATAACCGTTGATTTCTTTACAGAATGATAACGGTTAACCGCCAATTTACCGATATGTTCGCCCGTTTTGCCTTGCCCGTTCCGGTTCTTTTCTACTTGTTGGTAGTCATCCTCCCCGTGCGTTTCATGGCTGGGCCACTGCAAATGACCAGTGTCCGGCTGTATATGGCGCTCCTTTTGGTGCCGCTTCTGATCTCGCTCTTCCGGCATCGCCCCAATGCGACTGATCTTCTGTTACTGCTCTTCGTGCCTTGGGCCGGGATCGCAATGTGGGTGAATACACCGGGTCAGGCGATCGAGCATGCTGGCGTGATGATGCTTGAGATGTTTTGCGGCTATATGCTCGCTCGGCGCTACATCACAAATGCCGCGCAATTTGTTGCGCTCATAAAAGCGGTGTTGCTTCTTGTGCTGCTCTGCTTTCCGCTCGCGATCTACGAGACCCTGACCGGCGCGCCAATTGCCATCAATGCAATCCGCGCTATTCCCGGCATCAGCAGCGTCGAGGTCGCCGATATCGAAAAGCGGCTTGGCTTTGAAAGGGTTCAGGGCCTCTTCGCGCATCCAATTCATTTTGGCCTGTTCTGCGCCTCTGCCGTCGCACTTGGGTTTGTGGGGTTGTCAAAAGCGATGTCCCCGATGGTACGTTGGACTGCGACCGCGCTGGCTGTCGCAACGGCGTTTCTGGCCCTGTCCAGCGGTGCCATTCTGTCGGTCATGATCCAACTTTTTCTCATTCTCTGGGCGGCGCTATTTGCCGCACATAAGCAGAGATGGTGGTGGCTCATGGCCGCAATCGCTGCAGCTTACATCTTCATAGATTTTGTTTCTAATCGCGGCCCGTTTCAGGTCTTCCTCAGCTACGCGACCTATTCCGCCCATAATGCCTACTGGCGCACGCTTATTTTCGAATGGGGCATGGTAAATGTATGGGCTAATCCGGTATTTGGCCTCGGACTTGAGGACTGGGTTCGCCCGCATTTCATGTATTCTGGCAGTATGGACAATTTCTGGCTGGCGCAGGCAGTGCGCTACGGGCTGCCCGGTTTTGCCATTCTCGCTTCAGCATGGTGTCTCGCGGTGTACCGGGTGGCTGCATCGCAGGCACCGCAACACCTGAAAATGGCGTGGCTCTATTGCATGATCGGGCTCACATTCACGCTCTGTACCGTACATGTCTGGACGGCCATTTTTTCCTATTGCTTCTTCCTGCTGGGCGCGGGCCAATGGATGGCCGCCGGTCGCGGCGCGCGCTCTAAACCCGCGCAACTGGGCTTTTCGCGTGGGCTTCAGCCTCGATTCCAACGTCCCGCCTTCGCATGACTCTCGGTGTGGTCATCGTCACCTATGCGGCCGAGGAGGTCATCGCGTCTTGTCTGGAAACGCTCGTTTGTAGTCCCCAGGCCATGCGCGTGGTGGTGGTCGATAACGCCTCGCCGGATGGCACGGTTGCGGCCATTCGCGACTGGCAGCGTGCCGGGGCAACACTCAATAATTTGCCATTCGCGACCCGGGTTAAGAGCACGCGTGAGGCGCGCTCCCAGGTCGAGCTGCTCCTTTCACTGCAAAACGGTGGCTTCGCCGCAGGTGTCAATCTGGGTTTAGGCGCGTTGTTGAAGGACAAATCAATAGATCGTTTCTGGATCCTTAATCCGGACACGCTGGTACCACCGCAAACACCTGTCTCCATTGCAAATGCGCCGGGCGGGTTCGCGCTTATGGGGTGCCGGTTGCTTTATGCAGACCCGCCGCACAGTATCCAGATCGACGCTGGCACCGTGAACAGATGGACAGGGGTCACGGGTAACCTAAACCTCGGGGCTGCGTCCTCTGCGCCGCTTCCATCCGCGGAGGAGGCTGATTTTATCTCTGGGGCCAGCATGGTGGCCTCCCGCGCTTTCATTGAGACCGCAGGCCTAATGCCGGAGGAATATTTTTTGTATTATGAGGAGGTTGCCTGGGCCATGCGCCGCGGGCCGTTGCCTTTGGCGCTGTGCCCGGCGGCTTCGGTTTTCCATCGCGCGGGCACCGCCATAGGCTCCCCAACTCTGGACAGCGTGGCATCGCCTTTTTCGGTCTATTACAAACACAGATCCCGGATGATGTATTTGCAGCGCCATCATCCCGCCGCGATGATCGCGGGCCTTTTCTATGGTTTGGCGAAGGCAGCGCAATTTGCGATGTCAGGTCATTCACCCCAAGCAAGCGCCCTGATGCGGGCGATCTTGGGGCGAGAACTTTCACCCGATATAGCTGCGCAAAGTCGTGACCAAACCCTCGAGCGCCGGGCCTGACACCGAATGTGTGTCCGGCGCAGGCAAATCGCTTTTCACCAACTCCGCAAGTTTGGCCGTGTCCCAAACACCCGTGATCCCGGGGCGGCCCAATAGCTGGCGCACGGTTCCCTCTTGGTGATCATTGCGGTGTTCGCCAAGGTTGGCCCGTCGCGGTACCAAAATAACGGGCACCTGCGCCTGCCGGGCCGCCAGAACGGTCCCGATCCCGGCATGGGCCACCACGACGCGCGCCTGCTCGATGACGTCGCTATAGCGTTCGCTGTTCATATAGGGTTCGACAATCAGATTTTGGTAATCCGCCAGATCGTCGCAGGTCTGAGCAATGACAGGTTCGCAAATTTGCCCTGCGATCCGGTTCATCTCGCGCACAAGTCTCGGGAAGGGCAGCTGCGTGCCAACGGTCACGAAGATCACAGCACGGCTCCTGCGTAGATCGCGCCGGTTTTCCGCGATACGTCGGGCCATTGGGTCAGCCATAGACCGGCAAAGGGGCGCGACAAACGGCCCGACAGGGACATGCTTTCTGTGTTGGCGATGGAGTCGATCCAGACTGTCCGCGCACGGAAGAGCCGCGCAATCACCAAAGCGACAAGCCCCGGCAGCGCGCCGGTCGAAACCACAACATCCGGACGCAAACGCCACATGATCATGATCATCTGAAACGCCACCACGAAGCCGCGCCACCATTCTGTTCGGCTACACTCGCTTATGCAAAATTCGGCAAGTTCGGGATCAGTGGACACGAAGCGCACGTCATATTGCGAAAAGGCACCGGCCATAGCGTTGAGCTGGCGCCAATGGCCGCCTTTTGAGGCGACCGCGAGCACGGTAGGCGTGGTCATGGATAGGGCTCCTCCAGACTATCATGGTTGCCATCCAGGACCTTCTGAAAAGTGACCTGAATGCCCCCGTTGCCGCCTTCGCGACCGCACCCTATCGCCCTGAAAAAGAAACGATTTGGATTAATTATGTCTTAAGTTTTCAAGGTTCTTTTGGGCCTCAATCCAGTTTGTGAACGAGGACCAGAAATGCTGACAAACAGCGACGCGGAGAAAGGCATCGAAGCCATGATCAAGCCAAAATGGAGCGCGGAATGAGCGCATCGTTTCGGTATTGGCGCTGGAGAGTTTTGCGACAGGTGCCGCTCGCGGTATTTGTGGCGGTGCTCGGCGGCGCCGCGACCTATTATGGTAATGACCTGCTGCCGGATCGCTATACCGCCTCAACGCATCTCTTGGTCGAAACACCTTCCGTCGCAAATGACACCGCCCTCGCCGCAGGGCCCTTTCATCATACCGCGCAGCTGCAAAGCATCGAGGCGCGGTTGATGACGAATGATCGGCTGACATCCCTGGCAAATCAGTTGGGGCGCGGCGCTGAACCCAAAGAGCTGCGGGACGCCATTTCGTTTGACACTTCAAGCGGTCGCGGGAAACCCACGAGCCTCGTGGTATCCGTGACCGATGCCGACAGCGCTTTTGCTGCGGCAGCTGCCAATACACTCGCGGAACAAGTTCTTGCCGAGCATAATCTATCCAAGACAAACAGGGCCGAAAGCGCGTTGATCTTTTTCCGCGAAGAGGTCGCGGAACAGAAAAGCCGCCTTGATCAGGCCTTTGCGGCCCTTCTTCAGTTCAAAGATGAAAATGCAGGCGCCTTGCCTGAGGATGCATCCCGCTACCATGATCAACGCAGGGCGCTTTTGCTTCAACGCGCCTCCAAAGGGTTGTCCGTTGCCAGCGACCCGTTTCGCGAACAGCTCGAATTGGAGCTGCGGACGGCATCGACGCTATATTCCGCTGACCATCCGCGCATTCGTGGATTGGAGGCTCAATTGGCCCAATCAGAGCCGCTTGCGCAATCTGACGAACCCGCGCAACAAATCTCGGGTGACATCACGCAGATCGATGCGGCGCTTGCCCTGATTCCAGCAAATGGGCTGCGATTGAATGCGCTGCAGGATGCCCATGAGCTGGAACGCAAACTCTACGAAGAGGCCGTCTCCCGCCTAGAGGATGCTGCAATTGCGGAACGGATCGCTCTTACCGCGCGCGGGGACCGTATCACTATTGTCGAAGCCGCGATCCCGCCCGAACTGCCCTCCGGCCCGCGCGACAAGATTATTCTGGCGCTCGGTGCTTTGGTCTCAGTAGCGCTTGGTTTGAGCGTTGCGATTTTGCGCATGCGCGCCGATGCGGTTCTGCGCCGCCCGCAGGATTTGATGAACAGCCTCAAAATACAGCCCTACGCCGTAATCCCGCGCCCCAGATACGCCTAAAATTGGATATCAAATGAGCCAACTTGCCGAAAAACCAACCATCGACAACGCCCGCCCTGTCGAATTCACCTATAGCCCCGACGACTACGAAGTCGCGATGGACCCTGAGCGGGCCTGGATGCGTCTCAATCAGGTGTCGATCCCGGACCACGCCGCAATCAATGATGCGCAAGACCCGTCCGTGGCGCGTGCTGTCAGCCTGCTCAAAAGCCGCTTGCTGCGTCAGACACGTCAAAGCGCCATCAAGCGGCTGGCCATCACCGCGCCCACGCAGGAGTGCTCCGCGCAGGAGCTTTGCGCGCATTTGGCCTTGAGCCTTGCCCGTCAACCCGACCTGAAAATCATGCTGTTCGATTTCGACCTCCGGGACCCGAAGCTTTCAAGCTATTTCGGGCTGGCCTCCGTGTCGCCGATCTGGAGCGCGCTTGCGGGCACGCGGCGCGAATTCGACAGCTCCTGCCTAAAAGTCGGCCACAACCTTGGGTTAAGCCTGTCGACCCAGCCAAGTGAAAACCCGGCTGAAAGCTTGGCCACGCTGCGCGCCCTCAACTTGATAGATGAAATCGACCGCGATTTCGCGCCGGACCTCATGCTGTTCAATCTTCCGCCGGTGCTCAGCACCGAGGACGCTGTCAGCGCGGCCGGGCTCTACGATGCAGCGCTTCTTGTGGCGCGCGCGGATCATACGACGCGCAGCCAGATCGACCGAACCGAAACTCTGATCGCTGAACAAAAGCCCTGTATCGGGGTGGTTTTGACTCATTGCCGCTTCGTAGATGACCATGCAACTGGTTGAAGCAAGGGCAACCTTACCCGAACGCCCGAAGACAATGCGTGGGAAGCCCGCACGGGTCTTGCGCGCCGCCGTGTCTGTCTGCGACCCACGGGCCTGGCTTCATCTGTTTCGGATCGTGAACTACTACAATCACACTCATGTCGCGCCGCGCCGAGCGCTGAGCCATGGTGCTGGAACCGCCATCAGCCCTACAGCCTCCTTCGCCAACGCCAAGAATATCCGGCTCGGGCAGGGCTCGCATATCGGCGCCCATTGCGCGCTTTGGGCGGGCGAAAACAGCGGAAAAATTATCGCGGGCGACAATCTGCTGCTTGGACCAAATGTGATGATCACCGCGGCAAGTTACCGGTTCAACGCAGGCAGCCCCGTAACCAAGCAACCCATGAAAGAAGCGACCGTCTTCATCGGTCGCGATGTTTGGATTGGCACAAACGCCGTTATCCTCGCCGGCGCTCGGATCGGCGATGGCGCAATCATTGGGGCAGGCTCTGTCATCCGTGGGTCTGTCGCGTCCAATGCGGTGATCGCGGGTCCGGCCTCTGAGCAGATAAACACCCGCGAAACTCCCTAGATTTTGTCCCTTTTGGTTGAAGGCCTGCGCCGTGCGGCGTAGCGTGCGCACAACTCAAAGGACACGACTATGGCCACCAAGAAACCTGTAGTTCTGTGCATTCTCGATGGCTGGGGACTGTCGGAAAGCGCAGAGGGGAACGCCCCGCTTCTGGCGAAGACGCCCAACATGGACCGCATCACCGCGGACTGCCCGAGCGCGACTTTAGTAACGTTCGGTCCAGATGCAGGCCTCCCCAAAGGCCAGATGGGAAACTCCGAGGTGGGTCATACCAACATCGGCGCGGGCCGAGTGGTCGCCATGGATTTGGGTCAGATCGACCTCGCAATTGAGGACGGAAGCTTTTTCGAACAAAAAGCGCTGCTCAGCTTTATCGATACGCTCAAATCAAGTGGCGGCACGGCGCATTTGTTGGGGCTCGTCTCCGATGGTGGGGTGCATGGCCATACCAACCATCTGCTCGCCGCGGCCAAAGCCATAACAGAGGCAGGTGTTCGCGTTGCGGTGCATGCCATCACCGATGGCCGTGATGTACCGCCCAAATCGGCCAAGACCTTCCTGCGCGACCTCAAGGCAAACCTTCCTGAGGGTGCTACCATCGTCTCAGTCAGCGGGCGTTATTTTGCCATGGATCGAGACAACCGATGGGACAGGGTCGAAAAGGCCTATCAAGCGATGGTTCACGCCGAAGGTGCTGGTTACGCGGACCCACAATCCGTTGTCCGCGATGCTTATGCTCACGACAAAACAGATGAGTTCATCGAGCCGGCTATCATTTCGGGCTACAAGGGCATGAAAGATGGCGACGGTATATTCTGCCTCAACTTCCGCGCCGACCGCGCCCGCGAAATCCTCTCCGCCTTGGGCGATATCCGGTTCGAAGGGTTTTCAACCGCCGGGCTACCAAAGCTTGCGGCGCGGCTTGGCATGGTGGACTACTCCACGCGCCATAACGAGTTCATGACCACCGTCTTTCCTAAACAGACGATTAAGAACACGCTTGGCGCATGGGTCGCTGCGCAAGGCTTGCGCCAGTTCCGCCTCGCAGAAACGGAAAAATATCCGCACGTCACCTTCTTCCTCAATGGCGGCAAGGAGGAGCCCGAACCGGGCGAAGATCGCTACATGGCACAAAGCCCCAAAGTGGCGACTTACGATCTGCAACCTGAAATGTCGGCGCCAGAGGTGACCGACAAGCTCGTTGACGCCATCTACGAGCGCTACGACCTGATCGTCGTCAATTACGCGAACCCGGATATGGTCGGTCATACCGGCGATCTCGACGCGGCAATCAAGGCCTGCGAGGTTGTGGATCAAGGCTTGGGCCGCGCGCTCAAAGCTCTCGATGTGACCGGCGGGGCCATGATTGTGACCGCAGATCATGGCAATTGCGATGTCATGATCGATCCGGAAACAGGGAATCCGCACACGGCACATACGCTCAATCTGGTTCCTGTTGTATTGGTCGGTGGCCCGGACGGCGTGCAGCTCAGTGAAGGTCGTCTCGCCGATCTTGCGCCAACGGTTTTGCAGCTCATGGGGATTGAACAGCCTGCGGAGATGACCGGAAAGTCGCTCATCTCGTGATCCGGGCTGCGCTGACTGCGATCCTTCTCTGCGCGGGCACTGCCGCAATTGCGCAGTCAGATCCAGTGATCACGGCCAAACGCGCAATACAGATGCTGCAATCCGCTGCCACCCAGCTGGGGGAGGCACAAAAGTCCTCGACCCGCGTTTCCGCGTTGACAGATACTTTGCGGGCATATGAGGAAGGCCTCTCCGCTCTGCGCGAAGGCTTGCGTCGGGTGGCCATCCGGGAACGCGCTATATTGCTGGAGTTTGAGGCCAAGGAGGATCAGTTGTCGCGCCTTCTGGGCGTCCTGCAAACAATCGAACGCTCGCCCGCGCCATTGCTGATGATGCATCCAAGTGGACCAATTGGAACCGCGCGCTCTGGCATGATCCTGTCGGAGGTCACGCCCGCGCTGCAAGCAGAGGCACAGGCGCTCAAGGCGCAGCTGGAAGAGCTCTCCGTTCTGCGTCTGCTGCAACAAGATGCGGCCGATCAGATCACGCAGGCGCTGGACTCGATGCAGGTTGCGCGCACCACACTGTCCAAGGCCGTGGCTGACAGGACCGAGTTGCCTGCACGCGTCGCCGGCGACAGTGCACGTATGGCGCAACTTGTGGCTGCAGCTGATACCCTGCAAGGTTTTGCCGATAGCCTCGCAACACTCGGCATCAAAGAGACAGCTGATACGGCCGATTTTTCGGCTGCCAAAGGCGCGCTGTCCCTTCCGATCAGCGGTCCGGTCGTCACAGGCTTCAATGAGACCGATGCGCAAGGGATCAGCCGTCCCGGATGGATCGTCGCAGCTGAGGCCCGCACGCTTGTCTTGAGCCCATGGCCTGCTACGGTACGCTACGCCGGTCCGCTTCTGGATTACGGAGCTGTCGTGATTTTGGAGCCAGGGCCAGGTTATCTTATGATCCTCGCAGGTCTTGGGCAGCCCTTGGTTCAGAACGGGCAGGTTGTCGCCATAGGGGAAGCGGTTGGCATAATGGGCGGCATTTCCCCCACTGCTGACAGTTTTTTGATGACGGCGCGCAAAGGTGGTGGCGGTAACATGCAAGAGTCGCTTTATATAGAGATAAGACAAGACAACGCGCCCCGTGACCCCGCAGACTGGTTTGAGGCGGAATAAGGAAGAACAAATGAAAAAGTTTTTGCTGGCAGCACTTCTCGGGACCGCCGCAGGCGTGGCCGTCACGACGCAGGTCACGGGCCCCCTTCTCGCACAAGAAGCGGAGAAGAAATCCAACGTCTATGAGCAGCTCGATCTATTTGGCGATATTTTTGAACGCATCCGCGCACAATATGTCGAGGATGTGGATGAAGCTGATCTGATCGAGGCCGCGATCAACGGCATGCTCACCTCTCTCGACCCGCATTCCTCATACCTTTCTGCCAGCGATTTTGAGGATATGCGCACGCAAACCTCCGGCGAATTTGGCGGCCTCGGGATCGAGGTCACCCAGGAAGAGGGCTACGTCAAAGTCGTCACGCCAATGGACGACACGCCTGCAGACAAGGCCGGTATGGAAGCCGGCGATTTCATCACTGCCGTCGATGGCGACAGCATCCTGGGCTACACGCTTGAACAAGCGGTGGAGCTGATGCGCGGCCCCGTGGGCTCCGAGATCATTCTGACCGTGGTGCGTGAGGGCGTGGATGAGCCTTTCGACGTCTCCATCATCCGCGACACGATCAAGCTGACCGCCGTGCGCTCCCGCATTGAGGGTGACAGCGTCGTGCTGCGCGTCTCCACCTTCAACCGCCAGACCTATCCAAACCTTGAAGATGGGCTGAAAAAGCAGTTCGAGGAAGCAGGCGGCGCGGACAAGGTCAACGGCATCGTGCTTGATCTGCGCAATAACCCCGGCGGCCTTTTGAACCAGGCGATTGCCGTCTCCGACGCGTTCCTCGAGCAGGGCGAAATCGTTTCTACCCGTGGCCGCAACCCGCGTGACAGCGAGCGCTACAATGCAACCGCGGGCGATCTTTCGGGCGGCAAGCCAATCGTGGTCCTAATCAATGGTGGCTCCGCCTCCGCGTCTGAGATCGTTGCGGGCGCGCTGCAAGATCACGGCCGCGCGGTGGTGATCGGGGAGAAAAGCTTCGGCAAAGGCTCGGTGCAAACCGTTGTACCAGTGCGCGGCGATGGCGCAATGCGCCTGACCACCTCGCGCTACTACACGCCGTCAGGTCGTTCGATCCAGGCGCTTGGTGTGGCCCCTGACATTATCGTCGTCCAGCCGCGCAGGCGCCCGGCCGAGGAGATTGAGGAGGAGGAAAACCGTCCATCCCGCTCCGAGGCCGATCTGCGCGGCTCCCTCAGCAATGACATCTCCGACGACGAGCGTGCCATTATTGAGGCAGAGCAAGAGAAAGCCGAAGCCACTGCCCGCCTGCGGGAGGAAGACTACCAACTTGCTTACGCACTCGACATTCTCAAAGGCCTCGAAGCAATGTCTAACGCCACAGAGTAATGACGCCTGAAGAGATCGAGAAGCTGCCATACCGACCCTGCGTCGGTCTGATGGTGGTTAATGCTGAGAATAAGGTGTTCGCTGCACAGCGCATCGACAACCCCGGCCCCGCATGGCAAATGCCGCAGGGCGGGGTGGATGCGGGGGAGGCCCCGCGCGACGCGGCCCTGCGCGAGCTGGAAGAAGAAACCGGCCTGACGCCTGATAAGGTGACAGTGTTGGCCGAAACCGAAGACTGGCTGCCTTATGAGCTGCCGCATGAGCTGGTGCCAAAGCTCTGGAAAGGCAAGTTTCGCGGGCAGGAGCAAAAATACTTCTTGATGCGATTTATTGGCGATGACGGCGACATCAATATCGAGACGGAAGAGCCCGAATTCTCCCGCTGGACCTGGATGGATATGGACGCGCTTTTGGAAAATATCGTCCCGTTCAAACGCGACACCTATGCCCGCGTGATTGAAGAATTTCGTCAAAAACTGTGACTGGGCCTAGTTCGACAGGGCTTCGCATCGGTACAGAGGAGACTGCGGCAATGCAGAACCCGCGCCACTGTGTTCTTGCTTGCGTACCTTTCGGATTTAGCTGGTTTCGTGCCAATTCGCATTAGCTGACCAATCCTGCGTGCCGCTAAGTTGCGCTACGCCAATGATCAGAACGCGTTTTAATGCAATCAAGCGACCATCGCGACATTGTCCTTGCCGAGATCGGAAAGCGGCACGAAGTTTTCGGTCTGCGAGACGTCTTCGATCCATCGCTCCACGTGCGGATAGTGTCCTAATGACAACCCGGCCTCTTCCAGCACATGTGTGTAGCCGAAAACTGCGATGTCAGTGATTGTATAGGTCTCGCCCAACAGAAAGCTGTTATTCGTCAAATGCCCATCAAGATAGGCGAGGCCAGGACGCGCTTGTTCTTGCCAAAGGTGGATCTCATCACGCTTTTCTTCCGCTAGATCGGGCAAGATCGTCGTGAAGAAACGCGCCGGAGAAATGAAGGGCTCAAGCTTAGACTGTTCAAAGAACATCCATTGCAACGCTTTTGCGCGTTGCTCCGTGGTTTCAGGCATAAGTTTGCTGCCTTCACAAAGATACCAGAGCATCGCGTTGCTTTCTCCGATACCCTCTCCCGTGGGCGTGCGCATATACGGCACGACGCCTAAGGGGTTCACTTTTAAGAAATCCGGTTCTTTTTGTTCTCCTTTAAGGACATCAACAAGATGTAAGTCGAAGGGCACACCGATTTGGTTCATTGCCAGCCACGGTTTGTAGCAGTTTCCCGAACCAAGGCATGCATATAGTTGGACGTTTGACATTGAAGCGATCTCCTTAAATCAGGCAGATTGCATGGCTTGATTCTGATTAACTGCTGGTGTCTTGCAGATTCCAAACCTGTTGGGTTTTTAGTAAAATTGACGGACGATCGCAGCTTTGTTTGGGCAACTGGTTTGAAGCGGTGTCCTAAGCGATCGCTCTTGTCACTCTTGGGCCGCAAACTGGTCCACTCTAAAATCTGCAGGCCTACGCAGCGCAGAAATTTGTGAAGCTCGAAAAAAATGCACCCGATGCGACAGAAAAACGTAGGGCGCAGGTGTCCGAAAGCTCGATATAACATCTCTACGGAGCACCTTTCCAAAGTCTTAACGATCTTTGGAAAGATGTTTTATTTCAGAGGTTTGCATGAATCCCCGCATGCGGGGACCCCCTTATTCGGCTGGAATAGCTTCCTCGTTGATCCCCAATGGGGCCGGGATGTGCTTGAGCATCTCGATCGGACAAACCTGCAGGAAATGCCTCTTTTCCAAGTCCCAGTCACGCAGCAGATCGGTGGCTTTCCGGCTACCAGTTTCCCGTGCATGCTCTTCGATCAGGCCTTTCAGCTGCGCCTCCCAATGATCGACCGTGACCGGGCAAGTCACCAGCGTCTCCATATTCATTAGCTCAGCCGCCTTGCCCTCCGGATCATAGAGATAGGCCATTCCGCCGGTCATCCCGGCGCCGAAATTGGCCCCGATCTCCCCCAAGATGACCGCAACACCGCCCGTCATGTATTCGCAACCATTGGTCCCACACCCCTCGATCACCACATGCGCGCCGGAATTTCGCACTGCAAACCGCTCCCCCGCGCGACCTGCCGCGAAGAGCTGTCCGGCTGTGGCGCCGTATAGGACGGTGTTACCAATGATTGTATTGTCCTCAGCCTTGAGCGGGCTTTCCTGAGCGGGCCGCACAACGATCCGACCACCAGATAGACCTTTTCCAACGTAGTCATTGGCGTCGCCAAAGACTTCCAGTTTGAGCCCCGGCGCTGCGAAGGCTCCTAAGGATTGGCCAGCCGAGCCCGTGAGCTTCACTGTCAGATGGTCGGGTTGAAGCTCATTGCGCATCCCAAATCGTCCAACGATGTGGGAGGAGGTCCGCGTTCCGATCGTGCGCAGCGTATTTTGTACTGCGTATGACAACTGCATTTTCTCGCCTTCCTTCAAGAAGGGCTGCGCATCCTTGACGATCTCAGCATCCAGCGTGTCCGGCACCTCGTTGCGCGGTTTGTTGCGGTCATATTGGATCGCATGAGCGCCATCGACGGTGATGAGCAGCGGGTTGAGGTCAAGATCATCAAGATGGGCCGAGCCGCGCGAGACCTGCGTTAGCAAATCAGCACGCCCGATCACCTCATCCAGGCTGCGCGCACCGATCGAGGCAAGGATTTCTCGCACCTCTTGCGCATAGAATGTGATCAAGTTCACGACCTTATCCGCATTGCCGGTAAACTTTTCTCTGAGATCTTCGCGCTGTGTGCAGACACCGACCGGGCAGGTGTTGGATTGGCACTGACGCACCATGATGCAGCCCATGGCAATCAAAGCCGCCGTGCCGATCCCATATTCCTCAGCCCCCATCATCGCGGCCATCACGATGTCACGCCCGGTGCGCAGGCCGCCATCCGTGCGCAGCGTGATACGCTCGCGCAGGTTGTTCATGGCGAGCACCTGATGCGCCTCGGTCAGGCCCATCTCCCACGGAAGGCCCGCATATTTGATCGACGTTGCAGGCGACGCACCTGTCCCGCCATTGTGGCCGGATATAAGGATAACGTCGGCCTTCGCTTTTGCCACGCCTGCGGCGATCGTGCCGACGCCGGAGGCAGCAACGAGTTTCACCGTGACTTTGCAACGTGGATTGATCTGCTTAAGGTCGTAGATCAACTGCGCCAAGTCTTCGATTGAGTAGATGTCATGGTGCGGTGGCGGCGAGATGAGCGTCACGCCTTTGGTCGAGTGCCGCAGCCGCGCGATCAGGTCGGTGACCTTCATTCCGGGCAGCTGCCCGCCTTCGCCTGGCTTGGCGCCTTGGGCAACCTTGATCTCAAGCTCTTCGCAATGGTTCAGGTATTCGGCAGTCACACCAAACCGGCCAGAGGCCACCTGCTTGATCTTTGCAGAGGGGTTGTCACCATTTGGTTCGGGTACGAAATGCGCCGGGTCCTCGCCGCCTTCGCCGGAGTCCGACTTCGCACCGATCCTGTTCATTGCGACATTCAGCGTCTTGTGCGCCTCAGGGCTGAGCGCGCCGAGCGACATGCCTGGCGTGACGAAGCGCTTTCGGATGGAGGTGATGCTCTCCACCTCCTCGATCGCGATAGCTTCACCCATTGGCTTGATATCCAACAGGTCGCGCAGATGGATTGGCGGGTTGGATTTCATCGTCTGGCTATATTGCTTCCACAGGTCATAGCTGGCTCGCGTACAAGCTGCCTGCAGCATGTGCATGGTCTGCGCTTCCCAGGCGTGTTTCTCACCCGAGCGGCGCGCCTTGTAGAAACCGCCAATAGGCAGCACGTCTTGGCCACCACGCCAGCCCAGTTGGTGAACCTCCATCGCCTTGGACTGGATGCCGGTCACGCCGATCCCAGAAATCCGGGACTGCATGCCCGGGAAATACTCATTGACCATCGCACGGGAGAGGCCAACCGCCTCGAAGTTCAGACCGCCGCGGTAGGAGGAGATCACAGAAATCCCCATCTTCGCCATGATCTTCAACAGACCCTGGTCGATCGCATTGCGATAACGCGCTACGGCTTCGGTCAGGGTGCATTCGAGCAATCCGCGTTCGATCCGGTCGGCCAGTGAGTCCTCTGCGAGATAGGCGTTTACGGTTGTTGCCCCGCAGCCGATCAGGACAGCGAAGTAATGCGGATCAACACATTCAGCGGACCGTACATTGAGCGAACAGAAGGTTCGAAGGCCTTTTTTAGTCAGCCAAGAATGGACAGCGGACGTGGCCAAGATCATCGGCATCCCGACGTTCTCCACGCTTTGGTTCTGGTCGGTCAAAACGATATGGCCTGCACCAGAACGCACAGCATCTTCCGCTTCATCCCTCACGCGATCCAGTGCCTCACGAAGATTGCCGCCATCGACCGGGAAGGTGCAATCAATCGTGACCATGTCGGATTTGAATTGTTGGCATACTTTGTCGAACTGCGCGTTACCGACAAATGGGCTTTTCAGCACTAGGATCTCGGTTTGGGAGCTGTCTTCATCCAGCACATTTTTCAGGTTGCCGAACCGCGTTTTCAAGCTCATCACGCGATATTCGCGCAGGCTATCAATGGGTGGGTTCGTCACCTGACTGAAGGCCTGACGGAAATAATGGCTCAGCGGGCGGTATTTTTTGGAAAGCACAGCCGACGGTGTGTCGTCACCCATAGAGGCGAGCGTCTCTTTCCCGTCTTCCGCCATCGGGGCCAATATCTGTTCCAGTTCCTCAATCGAGTAACCGGCAGCAATTTGGCGTTTACGCAGCTCAGAGCCTTCGAAAAGTGGAGCTTCTTCTTCGCCGAGCGTGATCTCATCAAGATGGGTAATTTTCTGGCACCATTCCCCGAACGGCAGGGCGGCAGACATCTTGTCCTTTAGCTCCTCGTCATGGAACAATTTGCCTTTGCCCATATGCACGCCGATCATTTGACCAGGGCCCAATGCGCCTTTTTCGCGTACCGTTGCCTCATCAGTTGGGACCATGCCGGCCTCGGATCCCGCAATGAGCAGGCCGTCACCCGTCACGACATAGCGCATGGGGCGCAATCCATTGCGGTCAAGCCCGGCGACGACCCAACGACCATCGGTCATCGCAAGCGCGGCGGGGCCATCCCAAGGCTCCATCACTGCATTGCAATAGGCATACATATCCTGCCATTTCTTCGGCATCTCTGCTTGCTGTGACCAGGCCTCTGGAACGAGCATCGTTTTCGCCATCGGAGCGGAGCGACCAGCGCGCACCAGCACCTCGAAAACAGAATCGAGGGCCGCTGAGTCTGAAGATCCTGAGGCCACGATCGGTTTGATGTCCCCGGCCATGTCACCAAAAGCGCCGGAGGTCATACGGATCTCGTGGCTTTTCATCCAGTTCAGGTTGCCTTTGAGCGTGTTGATCTCCCCGTTATGGGCCAGCATGCGGAAGGGCTGAGCCAGCCACCATTGCGGGAAAGTGTTGGTGGAATAGCGCTGGTGATAAAGCGCGAAGGCGCTTTCAAACCGCTCATCCATCAGGTCGGGATAAAAATCGGCAACCTGCTCGGCCAGCATCATACCCTTGTAGATGATCGAGCGGCAAGACAGCGAGCAGATGTAAAGGTCTTTAATGTGAGAGGCAGATTTCTCAATCCGGCGGCGGATCACGTAAAGCTCCCGCTCGAACGCTTCCTCATCCAGACCTTTGCTGTTGGAGATCAGGATTTGCTCAATCTCGGGGCGGGTCGCGTTGGCCTTTTCGCCAAGGCAGGCAACATTCACCGGGACATGGCGCCAGCCGTAGATGCGATACCCCATGCGCAGCACTTCGGTTTCAACGATGGTACGGCACTCTTCCTGAGCGCCAAAATCGACGCGCGGCAAGAAGACTTGGCCGACGGCAATCATCTCGTCCTTGTTCGGGGTGTGGCCGGTGCGTTCGATCTGGTCATAAAAGAATGGAACCGGAATTTGGACATGAATGCCGGCACCATCGCCAGTCTTACCGTCGGCATCGACCGCGCCACGGTGCCAGATCGCCTTCAGTGCGTTGATGCCGTTCTCAACCACTTTGCGCGACTTTTTCCCATCGATAGACACAACAAGACCCACCCCACAGGAGGAGTGCTCATCTTCCGCGCGGTACAGCCCGTTTTCGGCGAGCCATGCGCGTTTTGCTTCTTCCTGAGCTGCCCAGTTTTCGTCGAACTTGGTCATGTCTCGTCTCCTCTTCGTCTCGCCGGGCTCTTGTTGAGCATAGCTGTGTTTGTCTGGGCCTTGCCCAATCGTCGGATCACTGCGCAGCTCTGTGCTACGGATATGATCCAGATTTAAATTCGGTGTTCTCGGCTTCGAATTGCGCGCGCGTTACGCCGCCGCACCAGCCGACCAGCTTATTGACCCGCCACGGGTTGTCGTGAATGGCCGCGCGCACCAGTTTGTGCAGCGCTGAAGCCTCTTTCAGACGGGCCACAAAATCGTGGTCCTGATCCTTGAAGATGTAATGTGTCAGATTGTCTGCCCGGCCAATGCGGCGCCAATGGCGTTGCTCATCCTCGGAATCCCCATGGAACATGAAAATCTTGGCGGGTGCTTGGGGCAGCGTATCGAGTGCAGGGTGGGGCCAGTCTGCAATATCTTTGCGGAACCAGTTCCAGCGCGTTTCCTCCGGCAAGATATCAGGATGAACTGAATATTGCGGCGCAAAGGCAATGATCCGGGTCAGGGGGATCATCTGGCCAAAGATGAGCGCGCAATAGGCCCCCATACTAGACCCGATTGCCATCACCTTGGTGATCCCATTCGCCAAGATGTAGTCGCTGATCACGGTTTTGATCCGTGCGGCGACGCCCGTGCCATTCATCCAGGACCGGCTGATATCGGTGACCGTTATGACGTGGTTTTTGCCCTCTTGAGACGCCATTTTCACAAACTCTTTTGGCGGCCACTTCAGACGGTGGTTTCCGACCGAGGTGAAGCTCACCATTAAAGACCGCGTCAAACCACGCGCGGCTTCAATGCGCAACGGATGCGCATCGTGGAGCATCGAAAACTCCAATTGGGCGGGAGCAGCGGTCTGCATGGTTTACTCGGCCGCCACCTGAGCCGCGGCGTTGAACTGTGCAAGCATAGCATCTGCGGCTTCTCGCCCATCACGGATCGCCCAAACGACGAGACTGGCTCCGCGTTGGATGTCGCCGCAGGCATAGACACCCGGCAGGTTCGTTTCATGCGTTGCAAAGTCAGCTTTTACGGTGCCCCAACGCGTGACGGCCAGTTCGGGCACGCCCCAAAGCGTTGGCAGTTCTTCAGGCTCAAAGCCGAGGGCCTTGATGACTAGGTCAGCGTCTTCAACGTAGTCAGCGCCTTCAATGACTTCTGGCATTTGGCGGCCCGTCGCGTCGGCGGCGCCAAGGCGCATCTTCGAGACCATCACGCCCTCAACAGCATCGCCGGTAAACCCTTTTGGTGCCGAAAGCCAAAGAAACTCTACCCCTTCTTCTTCGGCGTTTGCGACCTCCCGTTGGGAGCCAGGCATATTTGCCTTGTCGCGGCGGTAGAGACATTTGACTGAAGTGGCACCTTGTCGGATCGCAGTGCGAACGCAATCCATGGCGGTGTCGCCGCCGCCAATGACAACAACGCGTTTTCCTTCGGCGTTTAGCTCGCCGGAGTCGAACTCCGGTACCGCATCGCCGAAGCTTTTGCGGTTGGATGCGGTCAGATAGTCAATGGCGCGCACAATTCCGCTTGCGCCTGCGCCCGGTCCTTGAAGTTCACGTGACTTGTAGACGCCAGTTGCAATCAGGATCGCGTCGTGTTTCGCCTGCAACTCTGCGAACGATACGTCCTCGCCCACGTTGCAATTCATCTTGAAGGTAACGCCGCCTTGCTCGAGCTGGTCGATCCGCTTCATGACGGCATCTTTCTCGAGCTTGAAGCCCGGGATGCCGTAGGTCAGTAGGCCACCAGCGCGGTCGTAGCGGTCATAAACCACCACTTGAACACCAGCGCGACGCAACCTGTCTGCAGCGGCAAGACCACCGGGCCCAGCACCGATGATGCCAACGCTTTCTTTGCGCTCTATTGAAGGTGCCGCGGGCTTGACCCAACCGTTTTCCCAGGCCGTATCAGTGATGTATTTTTCGACCGAGCCGATGGTGACCGTGCCGTGGCCCGACTGCTCGATCACGCAATTCCCCTCGCAAAGGCGGTCCTGGGGACAGATGCGGCCGCAAATCTCCGGAAAGGTATTCGTTGCCTGACTGATCTCATAGGCTTCCTGCAGGCGGCCTTGAGCGGTCAGGCGTAGCCAATCTGGGATATTGTTGTGAAGCGGGCAATGAGACTGGCAATAGGGTACGCCGCATTGGCTGCAGCGGCTGGCTTGTTCCTCTGCTTTTGTCTCGGCATATTCGGCATAGATCTCTTGAAAATCTTTCGCGCGAAGGTCTGGGGGGCGCTTCTCTGGCATGTCGCGTTCGACAGACACAAATTTCAGCATTGGGTCTTGGGCCATGGGTCACTCCTCAGTTCAGACATGCTTCCTACTGCGCGTCAGCGGTAATTAAAAGTCAAAAAGACTGACCTTTTTTGAGATTTTTAGGCCCTCTGGGCGGAAAAGTGACATATCCTTGCGAAATAAAGTACCGAAACGGATCTAAATCAGTACTTTCCAAATGATTCCAATTCTCTAGGTTGGCGGCTGATCTCGAATGCTCAGGACGCAAAATGTCTTTGTTCCATCTCGTTCTGGTCGCTCTCATCCAAGGGCTGACCGAGTTTTTGCCAGTAAGCTCGTCCGGGCACCTGATTCTTCTCCCAGCTTTGACGGAGTTTGAGGATCAGGGTCAGATGATCGACATTGCTGTTCACGTGGGCACCCTTTTCGCCGTTATGCTCTATTTTCGCGAGGATGTGCGTTTTGCCGCAAATGGCGTGCCGCGTCTTTTGCGCGGCAAAGTCGACACGCAGGGTGCTTGGTTGGCGATGCTTCTGATTATTGCGACGGTGCCAGTTCTTCTTTTTGGGCTTTTTCTGAAGCTGACGGGTCTTGATGCTTACTTGCGATCAGTGGCGTTGATTGGCTGGACCATGCTGGTTTTCGGTTTGGTTCTCTACTGGACAGATCAGAAAGGTGCGACCACTAAACAGGCGCGACAATGGTCGATGAAAGACGCAGCGATCATGGGACTTTGGCAAGCCATTGCTCTGATCCCCGGGACCTCGCGGTCTGGTGCAACAATCTCGGGCGCGCGGGCTTTAGGCTATGCGCGGGAGGATGCCGCCAAGCTCGCTATGCTCATGTCCATCCCGACGATCATTGCCTCAGGTCTGCTTTTAAGTTTCGAGGTGATTGGTGATGCGAATATGGCGCTTGCCCGCGATGCCGGGATAGCGGCGATCCTATCCTTTGTAGCTGCGCTCTTTGCTTTGACGTTGATGATGCGGCTACTGAAATCCGTAAGTTTTACCCCTTACGTGATCTACAGGGTTTTTTTGGGAATTGTTTTGCTGGTCTACGCTTATAGCTAGTCTGACCGAAGGTTTTCCGCCGAATTTTTGATTGCGGCGTATTGGCCTGACGGGCGGAACCGCCACAGATACTCGGGGAGCACGGCCTCGAGTGACGTTGGTTTTATGCCCAAATCCGCCAGCGTCTTGGCGTCGTCCGCAACGACATTGTCGGACCGAAGGCTTTTCACTTGATCTGAGGTTACTGGCCCACTGACGAGTCCGCCCGACAGAGCCTTAAGAATATCGAAAGACGCGCCCATGATCCGTCCGACAAAAAATGGGATGTTGAGCACAAGCCGGCGGCGCTGGATCACATCCAACATGTGATGCATCAATTCCCCAAAACTGCTGACATCGGGGCCGCCAAGCTCATAGATGCCGGTCGCATCGCCTTCGATACCCGCCATAGCCGCTTTTGCGACGTCATCCACGTAAACGGGTTGAAATTTTGTACCTGCACCGATGACTGGCAAGGCTGGGCCAAACTTCGTCATTGCAGCGAAACGATTGAAGAATTCATCCTCGGGGCCAAACACGACAGAGGGACGCAAGATCAAAGCCTTAGGGAAGTGCTGCAATACGCCTTCTTCACCGAGGCCCTTTGATTGGCCGTAAAGTGTTGGGGCCTCAGTATCCGCCCCTATGGCCGAGATGTGCACCATACGAGACACGCCTTGGCTGGCCGCGATGCGGGCAATGCGTTCAGCCCCTTCGTGCTGGATCGCCTCGAAGTTGTTTTTACCGCCCTTGTCAAACGTTCCCACGCAATTAACGACCGCGTCCGCGCCAGCCATGACCGCGGAAACAGATGCATCGTCGCGGATATTGCAAAAGACCGGTTCAACCTGGCCGACTACGCCGTAAGGTTTGACGAAAATCGCCTCGTTTGGACGCCGCACTGCTACGCGCACACGCCAACCCGCCTTTGCGAGCCTGCGCACGATATACCTTCCGACAAAACCTGATCCGCCGTAAACAGTTGCGAGCTTGGACATGGAAGAACCCCTTTAGCTTGGCTAAACTGGGTTTACCCATCCATCCATGCGCAAACAAGTTGGATTTGTGTCGCATTGTGCGCGCGAATCCCGTTGACACGCCCGCGATGCGCTTTTAATCACCGCGCTCACGACACCTGCCCAGGTGGCGGAATGGTAGACGCGCCAGCTTCAGGTGCTGGTGTCCGTATGGACGTGGAGGTTCGAGTCCTCTCCTGGGCACCAATCATCCAGAACATAGTAACTCAAAAGCGCTGAAAAACAGGGGCTCTTGGGTTTTGCAGGCTGAGCATATCTGAACGCCGTTACGCAACAATTCACGCCTTTTTCTGGCTAATGGGTTGGGTAACGCTTTCGATTTTCTATGTTCGGTGTTTCGCTGCCCAAGATGACACTGTCAGACCTAAAGATTCGCAAAACAAAACAAATGGATAAGGCACTCAACATGCGTCCGTCCGTTCCAGAAACCATTTTTAGAGAAAACCCAAATCAGAGACCAATTCTCAGCCCGTGCTGTCTCGCGTTGGAGTGGCCGTAGAACATCCAGTCGCCCTTAAGGTTCGCTTTCTTGGAAAAGCTCTATGGAGGCGCCTGCCGGGAGCTTTAAACGCATGTTGATTTGATTGGGATATCTGCCTGTATAGCCATGACGCCTGACCCTGGTATCCGCGCAAGCGCTGCGCGTACAAAGTTGAAGCCGAAGGGAGGCGCGCTTTTCAGACCGAACAGGTGTGATCCTCTGATATTCATCGATCTAAGCGCTCTTAATTTTCGAGAGTTTTCCGGTATCCGTTAACCAAGCTTAGGAGCCACCAAAGAAATAGTTTATGTTTTTCAATTTCTTAATCTGACCTCCCCGTAGAAATTCTGCAGTTTTTGCGTTAACCAACCAGTCGATTTGAAGCTGAATTGGCCAATTTTCGACACATTCGGAACTCACCTAACGATCGCAGGTTTTTCAAAGGTTGTTCAGGTATGGCGAAAGACGAAATAGCAAGTCGTGGCGAAGCTGCAAACCCGGCTAAGACGGCGGATAAAAAGCTTGAAAAGGCGGGGCCCGAACGGTTTGATCAATCAGCCGACCTGAATGCCGCGGCATCTGCCGTAGCAGGTATGGGGGCCGCGACAGGTTTCGAGCAAGATGAAGGAGGGCTGTCCAGCCCGGCCCCGAAGCAGGGTGCGGATGGCGCGGGTTCGTCCGTTCCCGCTACTGATGCTTTGCCCGAATATGATGTCACCGCGGCCGCCGCGTCCCCTGTTGAGGCAACGCGGTCGGAAACAAACCCTCAAGACCCCCCAGCTATTGACCAAGCCCCGGTTTCAGCGGGGCCACTTGCTGATTTGTCAGACGCTGCGACTGGTTCTGCAGACGCGGTATCAGAACCTATTTCAGTGGTTGATGCTACCTCAGCTCCGCCTTTGCCGCGAGAAACCGGGACCATGAATGCTACTGCCGCGCCCGAAACGCGCAAGGTTGATGTTTCTGATGCCGATGACGGCTCGAACGAGCAGCCAAGGCCCGATGTGACGTTTGGTGACTATGAAACATTTTTAGCCCCCGAGAACAGCGAGGGTGGTTTTGTCGTCGCTTCCTTTGATGGGACTGATCATATAGGTACGCCGCTTACTTACACGCTCACCGACGCGAACGGCGCCCCGATTACAGATGCCAATTTCATGGTCGTGGGCTCCGAAATTCATGTCCGCCCCGACGCTGAGCTCGATTTCGAGACTCTGGAAAGTCATGAGATTTTTGTTGTCGCATCGGACGGTGTCCAAACGACGCAACCAGAGTCTTTGACAATTGTCATCTCTGATGTCGCTGAGGACTTGGTGTTGGGAGATGAGGGCGTCGCGTTTGCGGACCTGGGTGTCACCGAGACAAGCATCACGGGCGGGTCAAGTAATGACACGATAACAGGTACGGCAGAAAACGACGACTTTGCCGGGGCGGACGGAAATGACGCACTCGCCACGGGTGCTGGCGATGATTTGCTTGATGGCGGGGCTGGAAACGACTTCTTAACCGCTGGCACTGGCCAGGACACGCTCGTCGGCGGTGGGGGTAATGATGCCCTGGATGGCAGCGATGGCTCTGACGTTGCCGTCTACACGGGCTCCTGGTTCGACTACACGATAACCGAAAGCGATGGCGTTTACACGATCGTCGACAACCGGCCTGGATCTCCAGACGGCACCGACACTGTCACTGATGTCGAAACCTTCAGCTTTGCCGATGGCGATAAGGCCGTCGCCGATTTGCTGAATGTCGGCCCGACCGATCTGGAGGCCGACAACACGACCATAGCCGAAAACAGCGCGGCGGGCACGGTCGTCGCAACGCTCTCGACGACCGACGCGAATGCGGGCGACAGCCATTCTTACGCGATCACGTCCGACCCCAGCGGGTTCTTTGAGA
>JAPORH010000147.1 GCA_026710325.1 Litoreibacter sp.
AAGCTTCAATTCGAATCCTTTTCGCTCCTCGTTTCAAGTAGCGTCGTGTACTATGCTCGCGGGCGCAAAACTCTTGTTGCAACGCAAGCGGCCTGATGAGGCGCAGACCTCTTTCCAACGTATCGACGATCTGATCGAGCGGATGGGCGCCATCACAAAGCAGCTGAAATCCTACGCCCGCAAAGGCGACGAAACCCTGCATGAGGTGGATCTGCGCGACGCGGTCTCGGGCTCGCTGTCGATGATGGAGCCGCAGCTGAAACGCGGGGAAGTGCATGTTTTGGTAACCTTGCCCGATGGCCCCGTGCCGGTGCTGGCGGACCGGGTGCGGCTCGAACAAGTGATCATCAACCTGTTCCGCAATGCGCTTGACGCGACCAAAACAGTGCGCGAGCCGCGGATCGAGATTATGCTGAATGCGGGCGAAACTGCCGTGCTATCCCTGCGCGACAATGGCGAGGGGATTGAAAACCTCGACGAGCTATTCGAGCCCTTCTACACGACCAAGCAACCAGGCGAGGGGGTTGGGCTCGGACTGGCTATTTCTTCCTCGATCGTGAATGAGCTTGGGGGAACCCTAACGGCAAGAAATGGCCAATCCGGGGGCGCTGTGTTTGAAATGCAGCTTCCGGTGCACCACTCTTACCACGACAAACAAGACGCCGAATCTGCCGAGCGGATTTCCGCAGCGGAATAGACGCGCATGATTGGAGGACACGACATGCAAAGTGCGAGCGCCCTGAAAATTGCAATTGTCGATGACGAGCAGGATATGCGGCAATCGATCAGCCAATGGCTGGCATTGTCGGGTTATGACACCGAGACCTTCGGCTCCGCTGAGGAGGCCTTGAAAGGAATCGGCTCGGACTACCCCGGCATCGTTGTCTCCGACATCAAAATGCCCGGCATGGACGGGATGCAGTTTCTGAAACGGCTTATGAGCGCGGACAGCTCGCTGCCTGTGATCATGATCACAGGTCATGGTGATGTGCCTATGGCCGTTGAAGCCATGCGCGTCGGCGCGTTCGACTTCCTCGAAAAACCCTTCAACCCGGATCGGATGACGGAGCTTGCCAAGCGGGCCACAACGAACCGCCGCCTGACACTTGATAACCGGGCGCTTCGCAAAGAGCTTTCTGACGGCACAAAGCTGATGAAAAAGCTCATCGGGTCCAGCCCGGTGATGGAGCGACTTCGTGAAGATATCCTCGATCTGGGGCAGGCCGATGGCCATGTATTGATCGATGGCGAAACAGGCACGGGCAAGACGCTCACAGCGCATGCATTGCATGCAGTTGGGCCACGGGCTGGTAAGAAGTTTGTTTCTTTGAGCTGCGCCGCGTTTGATGAGGCTGCGCTGGCTGCGAAGCTTTTTGATCCGATTGAGGAGGGGGAAACCCTTCCTCTGGTAGAGGAAGCGCGTGGCGGAACGCTAGTTCTGGAAGACATCGAAGCACTGCCCTCAACTCTTCAAGCGCGCCTGCTACAATTTATCAATGACCAGGGCAGCCCTGCGGAAACCCGGATCATCGCGATTTGTAATACGCAGGAACAGGGAAAAACCTTGGAAGATCTGATCCGAGGGGACCTGTACTACCGCCTAGCCGCGATGAAGATCACCTTGCCACCGCTGCGCCAACGCGGCGAAGACATATTGACGTTGTTCAATCGGTTTGGCGAACAGTTCTCAGACGATTACGGCTCCGACGCGCCAGAAGTGTCGGCACAAGAAGCGGCGCAGCTTTTGCAAGCGCCGTGGCCGGGAAATGTGCGTCAGCTTATCAATGTGGCAGAACGCGCCGTGCTGCAAAACAGACGTGGCTCGGGCTCGATCGCTTCGCTTCTTATGGCCGACAACGCTGAAATGGGGCCAGTGATCACGACGGAAGGCAAGCCGTTGAAGGAATATGTCGAAGCGTTTGAACGGATGTTGATCGACAACACCATGCGCCGCCACAAGGGCTCGATTGCAAGCGTCATGGATGAGCTGTGTCTGCCGCGCCGGACCTTGAACGAGAAAATGGCCAAATATGGGTTGCAGCGCTCTGACTACCTTTGACCCAAATGTGCGGCTGCGCCGCCCGCCATGGCTTGGATGAAGGGCTCTGCCCTTCAAACATCCCGGGATATTTCCAAAGCAATGAAGGAAATGCGCTTGGTCGGATGATTATTTCGCGTGCAGAAACAGTTAAAGTGGAACCTATTCTGCGCTGCGGCGTAGAATGCGCATTGTAATCCTTATGTAAAACCTCCTAATACGGGAATACGTACCGGTGGACGCTAGAGTGGCGCATTGGACGGTAGAGTTTCGCTGACCCCCGCCCGCAGGACAAAACGGGCGCTCGGTGGCCAGGATTAACGGCCTTACGATTGTTTTGAGGCCTCAGAGCCGCAGGCGGCCCAGACCGCCGGCATAATAAACGGGCAGCTCCGATCCGGTGCTGCCGGAGACAAGACCGCGATGAGACGCGCCGAGGACAGACAGGCAGAGAGATTGGGTGCAGCGCACCCGATTGCCGCCATACATGTCCGCGCCGATCAAAGCGCCCAAACAAGACATCCCATAGCTACGATTGCGCCGCCGGGGGCTCCCCCGGGGCAAGGCGTGCTGTGCGATGCGAACGGACAACATGGCAAAAAAGATGCTTATCGACGCCACGCACCCGGAAGAGACCCGGGTGGTTGTGGCAGACGGAAACAAGGTCGAGGAGTTCGACTTTGAATCTGAAAACAAACGCCAGCTCGCTGGCAACATATATCTCGCAAAAGTAACACGTGTAGAGCCATCGCTTCAGGCGGCTTTTGTAGACTATGGCGGCAACCGCCATGGCTTTCTGGCCTTCAGCGAAATCCATCCAGACTACTACCAAATCCCCGTTGCAGACCGTCAGGCATTGCTTGAGGAGGAAATGGAATATGCCCGCCAGCAGGCGGAGCAAGAGGATGAGGAAAAGCCCAAGCGCAAATCCCGCTCCCGCTCCCGCAGCCGATCAAAGGCCGCTGAGGCCAAGACGGATGATGTGGTTGTCAGCGAAGAGGTCGCAACAGAGGATGGCGCAGAGGTTGCCGAGGCGATCCCGGGCATGGATGTTGTCGATTTAAACGATGACGATGATGCGGACGCGCCAAAAATCGTTGAGGAAGGCTCCTCACCGATGGAGACAGTGGCTGAGACCCCCGTCGAGACACCGGCGGCGGATGAGGAAGATGACACAGATGACGAGGATGATGGCGTCATCGGGGCCACCGAAAAAGACACCAGCATTGAATCCGTCGCGCAAGAAGATGACGCGGATGAGGTGCGCCCGGCTCGTAAGCCGCGCCCTAAGCGCTACAAAATCCAGGAAGTCGTCAAAGTACGCCAGATCCTATTGGTTCAGGTTGTCAAAGAGGAGCGTGGCAACAAGGGCGCTGCGCTGACCACTTACCTGTCATTGGCCGGACGTTACTGCGTTTTGATGCCCAACACGGCGCGTGGCGGTGGAATTTCCCGCAAAATCACAAATGCTGCGGACCGCAAGAAGCTCAAAGAGATCGCGAATGAGATTGACGTGCCAAAAGGCGCTGGCCTGATCGTACGCACGGCGGGCGCGAAGCGGACCAAATCCGAGATCAAGCGCGATTACGAATATCTACAGCGCCATTGGGAGCAGGTGCGCGAGCTGACGCTGAAATCCATTGCACCCGCGCCGATCTATGAAGAAGGCGACCTGATCAAGCGTTCGATCCGCGACCTCTATAATAGAGAGATTGACGAAGTCGTGGTTGAGGGCGAGGCGGGCTATAAAGACGCCAAGGCCTTCATGAAAATGATCATGCCGAGCCACGCCAAAAACGTGAAGCAATATGCCGATCCGATGCCGCTCTTTGCGCGCCATCAGGTCGAAAGCTATTTGTCAGGTATGTTCAACCCGACGGTGCAACTGCCTTCCGGCGGCTATATCGTAATCGGTATCACCGAGGCTCTGGTTGCGGTCGATGTGAACTCGGGTCGGGCCACGAAGGAAGGCTCGATCGAACAGACAGCTCTCAAAACCAACCTCGAAGCCGCAGAAGAAGTCGCGCGCCAGATGCGGTTGCGCGACCTCGCGGGCCTGATCGTGATCGATTTCATTGACATGGAAGAACGGCGCAACAACAACGCGGTTGAGAAGCGTCTCAAAGACAAGCTGAAGACCGACCGCGCGCGTATTCAGGTGGGTCGTATCTCCGGATTTGGCCTGTTGGAAATGTCGCGCCAGCGCCTGCGACCCGGCATGTTGGAAGCCACGACCCAGCCTTGCCCGCATTGTCATGGCACCGGGCTCATCCGCTCCGATGACAGCCTGGCTCTCACAATCCTGCGCCAGCTTGAAGAAGAAGGCACGCGCAAGCGGACGCGGGAAGTCCTGTTGACCGCCCCTGTTGCCGTCATTAACTACCTGATGAACGCCAAACGCGAGCATATTGCCGAGATTGAAGCACGCTACGGAATGGCGGTGCGGCTGGAAGCTGACCCCCACATGATCAGCCCGGATTTCAAGATCGAGAAGTTTAAGACTGCCACGCGCAACTTGAGCGCAGTCGTGGCAAAAACAGCTGCTATCTCAATGGATAGCATCGATATGACCGATATCGATGAGGCGATCGAGGCGGAGGCAGAAGCCGCAGAGGCTGACGCGGCACCTGCAAACGAGCTGGAACTCGACGAGGACGGAAACCCGAAGAAGAAGAAGCGGCGCCGTCGTCGCGGCGGACGTGGACGGAACCGCAATCGCGACCGTGACACAGAGCAAAACGCCGAGGACACGCCAGACGCACAAGCTGAGGATGCGGAGGATAACGACCCAAGGCTGTCCATCGCCGAAGCGAAAGCTGCGGAAGGGGAGCAATCCTCCTCCGAGGACGCGCCAGTTGAGGAAGAGAAGCCAAAGCGCAAGCGCCGTACACGGGCCAAGAAGGCTGATACAGCTGACTCTCAGAGCACCGAAGCACCGGCCGAGGAGCCTGTAGCTGAAGCGGCTGCTGAAGAGGAAGAGAAACCAAAACCCAAGCGTCGGACCCGCAAAACGAAAGAACCTGAAGCGGAGGCCAAGGAGGCGGATGCAACATCGGGCGGGAATGACGCTGTTTCTGAAGAACCAAAGGCCGAGGAAGAACAACCCAAGCCCAAGAAGCGTCGCAGCCGTGCCAAAGCGAAACCCGCTGAGGATACGGCGGAAGCGGCAGCTGCCGAACCTTCTCCCGCGCCTGAACCGGTCGCTGACGCCCAGGTAGAGGCAAAGGCAGAACCGGTTGAAGAGCCTGCACCTAAACCCAAAAGGACCCGTACTCGGACGTCTGGCACAACGCCCATGAGCGCCAGTCCGGACGATGCCGGTGAGGTTGCAACCGAGGAAAAGCCCAAATCCAAGCGTCGCGGTTGGTGGAACCTCGGTCGCGGCTAGCTCTGATCAAAATCTATCAGAAGGGGCGTGCCGTCGCGGCGCGCCCTTTTTCGTTGGCTTAGCGCTTGCGCCCCTGCGCGGCTTTGGCACTCGCAAGCACATCTTGCGCGCGGAGCCAGCCATTGCTTCCACGCGGCAACTGTCCCGAAGCGCGCTTGCCGTGAATTGTTGCCTCCTTAAAACGTCCAATCACCAGGTAACGCTCGGCCGTGGCCACGGAGGCGAGCCCGTTTTGGCCATTGCGGGCATGGGCGAGGGCGAGGTTGCGCAGAAGGCTCGGATCACCCGGGTCGCGGCCACGCGCTGTGCTCAGAACCCGCAAGGCTTCTGCATTCGAGTTTCTGGTGTTCTGTGCGAGCAGAGCCTTGCCCAAGCCGCCCAAAAGCAGCGCGTTATTTCCGCCCAGATTGACCGCATTGCGGTAGGAGGTCACGGCGGGCCCGGCATTGCCGGACTCAAGCAGAATTTGGCCGCGAAGCTCGTGATAGTAAGGATCGCGTGGCCGCATCTTCAAAAGGGCATTCATCTCAGCAAGCGCTTTTTTAGGGTTGGGTTGGCGGTGCAATGCGACAGCGCGCCGCAAGCGGGCGAGTTCGGAATTTCCCTTGGCCTCCTTCTGGCGCAGCATTCGGCGCGGATTGCTCAAAAAGCCATCGAGCTTGGCATTCATACGCGCAAACCAATAGGCGGTCTGTGGTGGGGTCGGTCGCGACTGACCCTTGTAGGCGGCTGCGAAACCACGCACGGCACGGATGCGGTCGGCGGTTAAAGGGTGCGTTCGCGCATAAGGGTCTTGTCTGCCGGGCTGCAGGGCCTCCTGCCCACGAAACAGCTCCAACACATCGTTCATCGCAGCTGGGTTGATACCGGCACGGGCCATATATTGCAGCGCGGATTGGTCGGCGGAGGCCTCCTCGGCGCGGGTATGTTTGAAAAAGACGCGTCGTGCGGCGCTTGTGGTTCCTGCCGCCAGTCCGAGCGCGGCTTGACCTTCGCCCTTAGCTGCCGCAGCGACAGACAGCGCCATGCCAATCGCGGCGACGCGGCTCGCGACCCGCGCATTGCCTGCGCGCCGTACCAAATGACCATTTGCCAGATGCGCGACTTCATGCGCGATGACGGCTTGCAGGGCCTCTGCTGAGCTCAATCGCCGGATCAAGCCTGAATGGATAAACACATGTCGCCTGTCGACCACGAAAGCATTCATGGCGCTGTCACGGATGACGATGATGCGGATTGAGTTGGTGCCAAATCCCGCGGCGCGCAGCACAGGTTTTGCAATTTCTTTGAGCGAACGCTCGATTTCAGCGTCACGGATGACGGTCAGTGCCTGTGCAGGCAAGGCAAGGCACAGCATGAGCGTCATCGCAAAGAGCCTTGCCACCATGTCCGCGTCCTCCCGTTGACCTTTTGCCCGACCTGCTTCATCAGCGGGCTATTGCCCAAGACTGCGAGGAAGCGATGCGAAGTTCAACCCGAGGCGAGGTCGATCCATTTATTGTGATGGACGTGATGGAGGCTGCCCGCCAGCGAGAGGCCGAAGGGCATCGCGTCATCCATATGGAGGTCGGCCAACCCGGAACGCCCGCCCCGCGAGCCGCGCGCGAAGCCCTCGCGGAGGCTATGGAGAAAGACGCACTGGGCTATACAGTCGCGCTTGGCCTGCCAGAGCTTCGCTCGGGTATCGCAGAGCTCTATGGTGATTGGTACGATGTCGACCTTGACCCGGGCAGGGTGGTCGTCACGGCAGGGTCGTCAGCCGCATTTGTCCTTTCATTCACGGCACTTTTCGATGCCGGGGCCCGGGTGGGCGTGACAGAACCAGGCTATCCCAGCTACCGACAGATTTTGAAATCGCTGGACCTCAATCCCATAGGTCTGCCGACCCATGCCGAGAGCCGCCATGTCCCACAATTGCCCGATACCAAGCTCGACGGATTGATCGTAGCGTCACCGGCCAACCCCACAGGGACCATGCTGTCGAAACCCGATCTCGCGGCTCTCATCAGCCAGTGCCAAGAGGCGGGCACGGCCTTCATCTCTGACGAGATTTACCACGGCGTACAGTATGAAGGCCGGGCAATCAGCGCGCTCGAAGTCTCCGACGACCTTTACGTGATCAACTCTTTTTCCAAGTATTTCTCGATGACAGGGTGGCGCCTTGGCTGGATGGTCGTGCCGGAGGACCATATCCGCCGGATCGAACGTCTGGCGCAAAACATGTTCATCTGTGCCCCGCACGCGGCGCAGGTTGCGGCCCTGGGTGCGCTGCAAGCCCGCGAAGAAACCGAAGAGATGCTGCAGGTCTACGCCCGCAATCGTGAACTCATG
The DNA here is from genome assembly GCA_026710325.1 of Litoreibacter sp. GTDB lineage: Bacteria > Pseudomonadota > Alphaproteobacteria > Rhodobacterales > Rhodobacteraceae > Litoreibacter. The sequence continues at coordinate 7,758 of JAPORH010000147.1, forward strand.
ATGGACGGTTTGCCCAAAGCCGGGTTCAACAAAATCGCGCCGCCTGACGGGGCCTTTTACATCTATGCTGATGTGTCGGAATACACGTCAGATTCATTGGCTTTTTGCCGCGAAGTCCTGAACGAGGCCGGGGTGGCGATTACGCCAGGGCTCGATTTTGATCCAGTGCGCGGCCATCAAACTGTGCGTTTCTCCTATGCCCGCAGCACGGCGGACATTGAGGAAGGGATTGCGCGGCTCAAGCCGTTTATGGACGCACGGAACACTTAAATCATTACGTTACATACCGTCCTTAATGTGCTAAGGAAAAAGAAAAAAGACGAGCAGTCATGATACGGGCCCTTTTGATCGCATGTTGTGCGGCCTTTTTGTCGGTGGTTTCTGCCGCCGCTGAAGACTTGCGCGCGCTGGCGCGGCTCGACCCGCTCGGCTCATCCATTGTCGATGTCGACAAGGGTGTGATCGTGACGCTGGCAATCACGCAGGCCGTCCCATACCGCGTCTTCACTCTGAGTGATCCAAAACGTGTTGTGATTGAGTTTCGGGAGGTGGCATTCGGATCAGACGCGGACCTTGAGATGCTTGACCGCTCCGAATTGATCATGTCGGTCACCGGCGGGCCGTCTCGACCCGGATGGTCGCAAATGCAACTTGAGCTTTCAGAGCCGTTGGAGGTGACCCAAGCCGCCCTCAGGACGGATGCACAAGACGGGGATGCGATCGTATCCCTACTTTTGGGTCCCACCAGCGAAGACGCATTTTTGGACGCTGTCGAAGCATCTAACGCGGCTATTACGACCGATCCAACCCAAGGCGATGACGGAGCCCTCGTTGTGGTTCTCGATCCTGGCCATGGCGGCGTCGATCCCGGCGCGCAGAGGCAAGGGTATGACGAGGCCGATTTGATGCTGAAATTCGCACAGGAGCTGAAGGATGCTCTTTTGCGTGGTGGGGTGGACCGGGTTGCTCTGACGCGCACGGATGACAGTTTTGTCTCTCTGCCTGCTCGCATCTCCATCGCGCGTGCGGCGGGTGCGGATTTGCTGATTTCGCTACACGCTGATGCCCTGGCGGAGGGGTATGCAACCGGGACCACGGTCTACACCTTGTCGGAAGAGGCCTCAGACCGGGCAAGCGCACTGCTTGCGGAACGGCAAGACCGTCAAGATATTCTCGCAGGCGTCGATTTGCGGGAACAAGACGACCAGATCGCCACGATTTTGATGTCGCTCGCGCGGCTTGAAACCGCGCCGCGTGCTGACCGGTTGGCCGAAACGCTGGTCGAAAGCCTGCGCGAAAGCATCGGCAAACTCAACAATCGTCCACGTCGCAGCGCCGGGTTTTCGGTGCTTAAAGCGCAAGATATTCCGTCGGTTCTGATCGAGCTGGGCTTCATGTCTGCGCAAGAGGACCTTGATAATCTGCTCGATGCTGAATGGCGCAAACGGGCGGCCGCTGGTATTGTTAATGCCGTGACTCTCTGGGCCTTGGACGAGCAAGCGCGCGGCTAGGCGCGAAAGTGATGACATTCGGCGAATTTACACCGCGTCAGAGCGTGCGAGCGTTTTGACGCTGGAGCTTGAACTGCTTATACAAGAGGCAGAGTTTTAACGGGGTGAGCCGTGGTTTTACGTGCGATTCTGTCCTTCTTCGGATCGATCTTTAGCCTGATAACCTTGGGCGCTTTGGCTGTCGCGATCATGATTGCGGCCATCTTTGTGATGTTTGCCAATGATTTGCCTGACACGGACGAGCTTGCGCAATATGCGCCGCCGACGATCAGTCGTATCTATTCGGGCCAGGGCGAGTTAATGGATGAGTTCGCCGAGGAGCGTCGCCTTTTCGCGCCCGCCGAAGAAATTCCTGATCTGGTCAAGCAGGCCTTTATTTCCGCCGAGGATAAGAATTTCTATACCCATGCCGGGTATGACCCGATGGGGATGGCGGCTGCTGCGCTTGACGCGGCGCAAGGCGGACGCCTGCGCGGCGCTTCAACAATCACGCAGCAGGTGATGAAAAACTTCCTTCTGGGTGGCGAACGCTCGGCGGAACGCAAGATCAAGGAAATCATCCTCGCAGCGCGGATCGAAGGGACGCTCAGCAAGGATCAAATTCTTGAGCTTTACCTGAACGAGATTTTCCTGGGGCAGAACAGTTTCGGCGTCGCTGCTGCGGCTCAGACCTATTTCAACAAAACCTTGCCGGAACTGACGACGGAAGAGGCGGCTTATCTTGCGGTGCTGCCAAAGGCGCCCTCGAACTACCACCCGGTCCGCCAGAAAGAGACCGCGATCGGTCGCCGCAACTTCGTGCTTCGCGAGATGTATGAGAATGGCTATATCGACAAGGCCGAGCATGACCGCGCGCGCGAAGCGCCCTTACGGACCGTTCAAAGCGGCGATTTTCCTGCGTTTAAGAACCAAATTCCGGATCGTGACTACTTCACGGATGAAATTCGTCGGCAACTCTCCTCCGATTTCGGGAAGGAAGAGTTTTTCGGTGGTGGTTTGACGATCCGCGCCACAGTGGATGAGGAGTTGCAGAAAGAAGCGGCAGCCTCTCTGCGCAAAGCTCTGGAAGACTATGATCGCGCGCAAGGCGTGTTCCACCAAGTCGCGACCAAGATCGAACCGGAAGCTTTGGAAAATGACGGCTGGCAAGATGCGCTAAAGGGCACTGTCTTCCCGCGAGATATTGCGGGCTGGGATGCCGCCGTCGTGCTCGGTTTCGAAGGCGTAGACGCGCGGATCGGCGTTGATGACAAGGGTGTGGGTGTCTTGCGTGGCTCTACTGTCGGTTGGGCGCGACCGCGCCGGGGCGATGGCACGCTCGGGTCTGCCCGCGCTTCGGCGGATAATCTGCTGCAGGTTGGTGATGTTATTCATGTGAGCGCCCGCGACGATGGCTCTTATGCGCTGCGGCAGGTGCCGCAGGTGCAGGGCGGATTCATGGCCATGGATGTGAATTCCGGTCGTGTCTTGGCGATGCAGGGCGGGTTTTCCTACCAGCATTCGGTCTTTAACCGTGCGACGCAGGCGAAGCGCCAGCCGGGCTCCTCCTTCAAGCCTTTTGTTTACGCAGCGGCTCTGGATTCAGGCTTCGCGCCAAATACGATCGTGGTCGACGCTCCGATTGAGGTGAACACGCCGCAAGGGCTTTGGCGACCACGTAACGCATCCAACCGTTTCTATGGCCCTGCGCCCTTGCGTATCGGGATCGAACGCTCGCGCAATTTGATGACGATCCGCCTGGCCGAGGAGATCGGCATGGGCACCGTCGCCAACTATGCAGAACGTTTTGGTGTTTATGACGACATGACCCCGTTCCTGTCCAACGCGCTCGGCGCGCAGGAGTCGACCTTATTCAAGATGGTCGCGGCCTATGCGATGTTCGCCAATGGCGGCGAACGGGTGGAGCCGACCTTGGTTGACCGCGTGCAGGACCGTTGGGGCCGTACCGTCTATCGTCATGACCAACGGACCTGCGGCGAATGCCAGCAGGCTGAGCTTGAGGACGCGTTCGCGCCGAAAATCTACTCCAACCGCGAACGCGTGATGAACGCGATCACTGCCTATCAGCTCACCTCGATGATGCGCGGCGTTGTGGATCGAGGCACGGCGGCCAAAACCGTTAACCTGGGCGTTCCGACCGCGGGTAAGACTGGCACGACAAATGATGCGAAAGACGTGTGGTTTGTCGGCTTCACATCCAACATCGTGGCGGGCTGCTACATCGGTTATGATCGCCCACGCTCCTTAGGCAAAGGTGCGTCAGGCGGTGGCATGTGTGGCCCCGTATTTGATCGGTTCATGGAAAAGGCGACCGCCAAATACGGGGGCGGCGCATTTGAGGTGCCCGCGGGCGGGTATTTCGTGCCAATTGACCGCTTCACCGGCGCCGTTCTGCCGCAAGGTGCCTCGGGCGACTATGTTGTGAGCGAATATTTCCGTGATGGCGAACTGCCTGCTTATGGCCTCGGCAGCATCTTGGATGGCGGATTTGCCATGGGTCAAAACCTGAACCTCATCGCGCGCGGCGATACAGATGTGAACGCGACAACCACCGTGACGACGACCACCGGGCAAACGGCGGTTATCCCGAAAAACGCCAACATCGGGACGATCAGTTTGGGTGGCCTCTACTAGTGGACCTCAGCGCAACTTGCGCTTAGGTAGATACGGCAATACCAAAGAGATCAGAGATATGCGCGCTGACGCCCAAAATGCCGTTGAGGCCATCACCAAATCGCTTGAGTTACTTAAGTCCCGGATGGGGTGGGAGACCGCTCAACACCGGCTTGAGGAGTTCAACGCGCGCGTTGAAGATCCGACCCTTTGGGATGACCCTGAAAAGGCGCAAAAACTGATGCGCGAGCGCCAGTCGCTCGTTGACGCCATGGACAGTTACACCTCTATGCAGGCCGAGCTGGACGACAATGTTGAGCTTATTGAGCTTGGCGAGATGGAAGAGGACGAGGAGGTCGTCACAGAGGCTGAGGAAGCGCTGAAAGCGCTGGTTGAGAAAGCCGCCGCCAAAGAGCTGGAAGCGCTTCTGGACGGGGAGGCCGACAGCAACGATACCTTCCTTGAAATCAACGCGGGCGCGGGTGGGACTGAAAGCTGTGACTGGGCGTCAATGCTGGCGCGCATGTACACCCGTTGGGCGGAGAAGCGCGGCTTCAAGGTTGAACTACAATCGCAATCGCCGGGTGATGAGGCGGGGATCAAATCGGCGGCCTACAAGATCAGCGGGCATAACGCTTATGGCTGGCTGAAATCCGAAAGTGGCGTGCACCGGCTGGTGCGCATCTCCCCATTTGACAGTGCAGCCAAACGGCACACGTCGTTTACCTCCGTTTGGGTCTATCCGGTGGTCGATGACAATATCGAGATTGAGGTGAACCCCTCCGACATCCGCATCGATACATACCGTTCCTCCGGGGCAGGTGGTCAGCACGTCAACACGACCGACTCTGCCGTTCGGATTACGCATGAACCAACAGGGATTGTCGTGACCAGTTCCGAGAAGTCGCAGCACCAGAACCGGGACATCGCGATGAAAGCGCTGAAATCGCGTCTGTATCAATTGGAGCTGGACCGCCGGAACGAGGCGATCAATGAGGCGCATGAAAACAAAGGCGACGCGGGCTGGGGCAACCAGATCCGCTCTTACGTGCTGCAACCTTACCAGATGGTCAAAGACCTACGCACGAATTTCGAAACCTCCGACACCAAGGGCGTTTTGGACGGCGATCTGGATGGGTTCATGGCAGAGACGCTGGCGCAAAACGTCGCTGGAAAAAGCCGCGGTGAGGCGCAAGGTTAGTCCCGTCTAGGAGACGACGCTGCTCAACTCCGGCTCGTCTTTTTCTTTTTCCGGTCCGCGCGGTGTCCGCCCGCTGAAGATCGAAATAACGGCCGCGACAAGACAGAGCTGGCACGCCACCCAGGTGAACCGAGCGAACGCCTCGTTTGACGCATTTGCATGGCTTTCCAAGGCGGAGTACTCGCCAAAACTGCCTCCGCCCTCGGCGCCTCCATAGGTCACCGCAATCACGCTTCCCATCATAGCAACAGAAATCAGTCCGGCCATTCGGGTTACGGCGTTGTTGACCCCGGAGGCCGTGCCGGTTTTATGGCTTTCAACAGAGCCCATGACGGCTGTTGAAAGCGGCGCTACAACAAGCGCCATCCCAATCCCTTGCAAACACATTGCGGGCATTACGGCGCCCCAGAAGTTCTGACTATGCGCCACATAGGACAGCGCGCCATAGCTTGCTGCCAGGATCAGCGAGCCTAGCACCAACAAAGGCGCGGGCCCGTATTTATCCGCGGTCTTGCCTGCCATCCCCGACAAAGCCGCAATGAAGAATGACAGGGGCGCATAGGCAGCCGAGGTTTCAATCTCCGTGATGCCCCAACCGCCGACGACGGCCATCGGCAGGTACATCGCGATTGTCGAGAAAGAGAAGTAAATGAAGAAGCTGACGATATTGGCGATGGTGAAGCGCAGGTTGCGGAACAGCTCCAGTGGCACCATCGGGTGGGGGCTGCGCGCTTCCACCCAAAGAAACGCGCCCATTGCCAGCGCTCCTGCGCCTAGGAAGGCGATGCCGCGCGCATCAATTAGGTTGCCATGTTCGGCACCAGTAAGCCCCCACGCGATCAGCCCCAGTCCTAGGGTCGCCAATATGCCGCCTGGGAAATCGACGCCGCGCTCGGGTTGCGGCGGGTCGCGTTCAACCTTGGTCCACAACACGAAAAGCGCCAATGCGCCGAGGGGCAAGTTGATTGCAAAAATCCAACGCCAGGTGTGGATGTCGCCATATGTCAGCGCCAGACCGCCAATGATCGGGCCAAGCGCGGCGGTGATGGCTGAGGAGGCCGCCCAAATGCCAATTGCGCGGCCGCGCTCTGCGGCCGGATAGGCGCGTGAGATCAATGCCAGCGAGCCCGGCACCATGAAGGCCGCGCCGATCCCTTGCAACCCGCGCGCTGCGATCAAGAACTGTGGGGTGGGGGCCAAAGCGCAGGCCATCGACGCCACGACAAACAACATGATCCCGCCGGCAAAAACGCGGGCCAACCCAAACCGGTCGCCAATTGCCCCGCCTACGAGAATGAGCGCGGAAAGAGCAAGCATATAGGCGTTGGAGATCCATTGTGCCTGCACAAGTGTGGCGACTAACGAGTCGCGCATGCCTGGAAGCGCAATTGCCACCATCGAGCCATCAATAAATCCAAGGCCGGATGCGAGAATTGCTGCAAATAAAATATACTTGCGCGCCTCAGGGGCGCATAAATCATACGCTCCCGAGCCCAAGCTGGGCTCCGGAGCAGTGGTTGCAGTCATCGAGCTTAGCTCTTTGCTGTCTCTGGTTTAGGTGCGGCTGGTTTGGACGCGCCGGTGTTCAAAGGGTCGTCCTGGCGTTGGACAGAACCTTCGAAATGCGCGCCAGATTCAATAGCGATCGTCTTGTGAATGATGTCGCCTTCCACACGTGCGGTGGAGGTCAGGCGCACTTTCAAGCCACGCACGCGGCCGACGATGCGGCCATTGACCACGACGTCATCGGCAATGATCTCGCCTTTGATCACGGCGCTTTCGCCAACAGTTAGAAGATGAGCACGGATATCGCCTTCGACGGTGCCTTCTACTTGGATGTCACCGGTGGTTTTCAGGTTGCCGGTGATGGTCAGGTCGCTCGAAAGGGTTGAGGGGGCCGCCTTTGGGCGTGGCGCGCTGTTGGTCAACTCCATCGGTTTGGATGCGCTCGGCGCGCTGTCCGCCGCCGGTTTTGGGGTGTCGCTTTCGGTCGAACCGGAAGCTTCGTTGATTTTGCTTTTAGAAAACATCTCGTCCTGCCTTGATATAGGTCATAGGGTTTACCGGATTGCCATTAACACGGACCTCATAGTGAAGATGAGTCCCGGTCACCCGCCCAGTGGCTCCCATACCACCAATACGATCGCCACGCGATACCCTTTCTCCTACCTTGACATTAATTTTCGACAGATGTGCGTAGCGTGTCTCGATTCCGTAGGCGTGCTTGATCTTGACCAGGCGTCCATAGCCAGACTGCCAGCCCGCATGGGTCACGACGCCGTCGGCTGAGGCATAAATTGGTGTCCCCGTCGACGCCGCAAAATCAACGCCAGCGTGCATGCGGCGTCCCGCGCCTTTAGGATCGTTTCGATACCCAAAGCCGGAGGTAAAGCGGAACGCATCTTTGACCGGCATGGCGACCGGTGTTTTATCAGCTGCAATGCGGAACAGATTGATGCGGTCCAGCTCCTTGAGGATGAGGTTCGCGCGATCCGTCGTCGCGTCCTCAATTGTCTCGCCACCCGATGTGGATTTGGTCGCTGGCAAAAGCGGGCCGCCTTGGCCGGAATAGCCACGGCGCACCTCATTCAGAATGCTCTCGGTTGGCATGCCTGCGGCGCGGAACATTTTGTCCAACGGCTCAAGGGAGATAGTAACCGCTTCTTCCAACCGCTCAAAAATACGGTTGTTGCGGTCTTCGTTGAGCTTCATCTCAAACTCGAGGTCCGCGACGATCTGCTCCGCCTCGGACGAAAACTTCAGAGCTTCGTCTCGCTCGGCTGCCGTGCGTTCCAAAGCAGAGGTGAGGAAAGCGACCGAGCCGTCCACAGATTTCGCCTGTGCCACGAGAGGTGCGTCACCCGCCTTGGCCGCTTCAAGCTCGGCAACCATCGTCGCATATTCTTCGCGCGCTGAGTCACGTTCTTGCATGGTGCGGCGCAACGTCTTCTGGATCACCTCGATCCCGGTCTCAAGCTCGGTGCGGCGATCTTCCGAGGCAAGAACCTCGCTCTGCATTTTCGAAATCTGTTCCAGCGCGATAAAGAAACGGTCCTGCGCTGCCGCGGCCTCAGAGGCGCGATCGTCGCGTTCTTGGCTCAAGGCGTTCAGACGCGCTTCATAGATGGCGCGTTCTCTTTGCGACTGCTCGCGCTGGTTGCCGGAACTCAGCGTGTCCATTAGGAAGATCGCGGTGACGAGAATAGTCCAACTCATCAATACGCAAGCGCCAGCGCCAATACCTGCGATGGTCAATGGGCGCATCCGAATAAAGCGTGTGCCTGTTTCTGACTTCACGAAAATACGCTGTTCCGGCAGCTTGCGCTCAAGCGCGTGGTTCAGCTTGTCTAGCAGTCGCGTGTGCAAAATGTGCCCCGTTTTCTTGTCCAGCATCCGGCCGCTATGTGTCCCCACACGTTAATAGCAGCCTCCCCATCTGTTGGATAAAAGAAATAGGCTATTTTCTCAAGAAAGAGTCACGTCTGACGTCACTTTAACGCGGATAGTTGCTTATCCCGTTGGTCGGGCAGTTGGCACCTTAACTCAGCGCTGGCGGCGTCTCGGTCAGTGGCCAATAAAAATCAGGGGCGATCCCCGCCTCGGCGCGTTTCTCTTCGTTGAAAGGTGGGCGCAATTTCGAATGGAAATAGCGCTGCACGAGAGTGTGAAACGCTTCTTTCGGATCGGCGTTTTCGCGCCCACACAGAAAGTGGAACCATTTCGATCCATAGGCCACATGCGAGACTTCTTCGCTGTAGATCACCTGCAAGGCGTCGACAGTTTGCGTGTCCTTGGCCTGCTGAAACAGCTTGATCATGCCGGGGGTTACGTCCAGTCCACGCGCCTCCAAAACCATCGGCACCACGGCGAGCCTGCCCATGATGTCTTCGGCTGTGTCTGAGGCCGCTTGCCACATGCCCGCATGCGCGTGCAGCGCACCATAGTGGCTATCATAACTGGCGAGACAGTCAGATAAGAGCATGAAGTGCTTCGATTCCTCATCTGCGGCTTTCACCCAATCGTCGTAAAACCCCATCGGAAACTCAGTGTCGGGAAAACGCGCGACCATGTCCCAATGCAAGTCGACGGCGTTCAGCTCGATATGTGCGATGGCGTGCAGCATCGCGGTGCGCCCCTCTGGCGTGCCGGGTTTTCGCTTTGGCACGTTGCGCGGATCCAGCAAGGCGGGGGAGGAGGGGCGTGCAGGGAAATCTGGTGGCTCCCTTCGACCAAGCTCCAGCGCGTCGCCAGCCTCCCTTGCGGCTTTCCAGCGAGCGGCGTGCGCACGGCTCAGAGATGTCTTTTGGAGTGGATCGGCGGTTGAAAGGACCTCAACCGCCATCTCCCTTAGGGTTAGGCTCATGCCTCTTGTACGGCCTCTAGCACGGCTTCGACATGGCCCGGAACTTTGACCTTGCGCCATTCCTTCAAGATCGTGCCATCGCCGCCAATGAGGAAGGTGGAGCGTTCAATCCCCATATAGGTTTTGCCATACATGCTCTTTTCCTTCCAAACACCAAAGGCCTCGCAAACCTCATCTTCGGCGTCTGATGCCAGGATCACGCCCAGGTTGTGCTTTGCGACAAACTTGTCGTGCTTGGCGGCGGTGTCCTTGGAAATGCCGATGATGGTCGTGTCCGCTGCCTTGAATGCATCAAGGTGCTCGGTAAAGCCAATTGCTTCCTTGGTGCATCCGGGCGTGTCATCTTTGGGATAGAAGTAGACCACGACCTTGCCCGGGCGCAGCTCCGACAAAGTCACGGTGCCGCCGCCGTCACGGGGCAGGGTAAAATCTGGGGCCATCTCGCCTTCGCTTGCCATGGGGCAGGTCCTTCACATTATTCAACAGGATTTGATGTGGCGCTCAAGCTAGGGCAATGTCACAGAAGTTAAAGCCGTAAACGCCAAAAAGAGCAGCGCCAATTTGATGTCGAAGGTCGAGCCAGACGAAAGCGATGCGATAGAGGAGGGAGTAAGCACACCGCCCCCTTTGCCCGGCGGCGCGCATCAGGCAAAAAAGCGCAGGTTCTTTGGTGTCGGCAAACGTTGGGTCTTGGCCTCTGTCCTTTCGACCCTCGGAAGCATAGCGATCGCGCTTTGCATTTTAGGCGTATTGCTTCTGATGGGACGCTCGGTCGCGTTGCCTGATCGGATCACCCAGATGGTGGAAACACGCATCAATGCCGAGTTTGACGGGCCTGGTGTCGAGCTGTCTGGCATCCGTATCGGCCTTCTCGACAATGAACTGCGCCCGACGCTGGAGCTGCAAGGTCTACGCTTGGCCAGTGATACCGCATCGCCCTTGATGGCCTTGCCTGTTGTTCAGGTGAAGCTCGACACGTCTGAGTTAATTCAGGGCCGTATCGCATTGGAAACCCTTGATATTCGTAACGCGCGGGTGAACCTGATCCGCGGATTTGACGGGCAGTTTTCCTTCTCCTTTGGGCCTGAGATGGAGGCAGGCGGCATGGCGGCTGGTTCGGTTGCCGATGTGTTCGCGCTGGTGGATCAAGCCTTCGCGCACCCGGCAGCGCGGGAGTTGGAAGAGGTCGTGATCCAGGGCGTTACAATGCGCCTCACGGATCTGAAAACTGCCCGCGATCTGACATTGGCGGATGGTCGCCTGATCTTGATCAATGGCGTCAACTTCCTTGCCCTGACCGTTGCCTTTGAAGCCTCGCTTGACGGCAATTCCCCGGCTGAGATCACATTCCGCGCCGACAAGGCCAAGGATGGTGAAGGTGGACGGTTTCGCGCAGAATTCAGCAACCTGCGCGTGCGCGATGTCGCGGAGCAAGTGCGGACGCTCGATTTTTTAAGCGTGTTGGATGCGCCTGTCGCGGGTAGCTTGACATCTGAGTTCGGCGGCGATGGCCAACTCGTCAGCTTCGCGGGGCAATTGGAGATCGGTCAGGGCGCTTTGCAGCCCGCGCCGCAAGCCAAGCCGTTGCCGCTGAATGCGGCGTCGACGGCAATCCGCTACAGCGCGGCGACCGGCCGCCTGCATTTGGAGAAACTGAAACTGGATGCGCCTGAACTTCGCTTCTCAGGACAAGGCCATGCCGATCTGCTGGAGGTCGTCGAGGGCATCCCGCAGGTGCTCTTGATGCAACTGCGTTTGGCCGAGATCGAGGCCGACCCCCAAGGTGTGTTCGAAGATGCGGCACGGTTCGACACGGCCAGGGCCGATCTGCGCTACCGTCCCGCGGATCTGAAATTGGAACTCGGCCAGATTGTTCTGCGCCAAGGCGAGACTGATATCACAGGGTTCGGCGAAGTTTCTGTTACTGAAGACGGATGGCGCGCGGGATTTGATGCGCGGATTGGGCAGATAAACACGTCCGAGCTTTTGGCGCTCTGGCCAAGTTCAGCGGCCCCGCCAACGCGGGAATGGCTGGTTGAGAATGTCCAAGCGGGCAATCTGAAGAACGCGGCAGCGGCGCTGCGGGTCAGACCGGGCAAACCCGTCGATGCTGCGGTCAGCTTCGATTTCACCGATGCCAAAGTGCGCTATCTCAAGACACTGCCGGTTATCCAATCCGGTCGGGGCTATTTCTCGATTTTTAAAGAGGAGATGACGCTTGCCGTCCATGACGGCTACGTCATCACCCCGAACGGGGACCGTCTGGAGATGGGCGGTTCGGTGATGCAAATCCCGCAGGTGGCCAAACGTATCCCGGATGCCGAAATTTCGATTTCCGCGCGCGGTCCGGTGCAGGCCGCCATGTCTCTGTTGGACGAAAAGCCCTTCGAATTTTTGAGCAAGTCCGGCGTCCCCATCGACATCGTCGAAGGGCGGGCGACGGTCACGGCAATTCTGACCCTGCCTTTGGCAAAGGATGTCGCGGTGCGCGATGTCGGGTTCGATGTGGCGGCAGAGCTGGAAGCGGTGACATCGGAGCGGATCGTGGAAGGCGGGCTTTTGACAGCGGACCGGTTGCAATTGTCAGCGCAAGGCAAGGAGCTTTCGATTTCTGGTCTAGCTCAGTTGAACGGCGTGCCCTTGTCGCTGAAATGGGCGCGTGCCATTGGACCGGGCAGTGGCGACGGTTCGCGCGCGACTGGGAGCCTTGCGCTTTCGCAAAACACGCTCGCAGCGTTGGATATTGAACTGCCCGACGGAACAATCACAGGATCAGGCGAAGCTGCGTTTGATTTGGTCTTGGAGCCTGGCACAGCTCCCGCATTGACCCTGACTTCGGACCTGCGCGGGGTCGGCTTGCGCATCCCCGCGCTTGGCTACTCCAAATCTGAAAACCAAAGCGGCAACTTGTTGGTTGAGGCGGTTTTGGGACCGGTGCCTGAGGTCAACCAAATCACTCTGTCAGCTCCCGGGCTTTCAGCGCAGGGCTTTGTCGAGGTCGCCTCGGATGGCAATCTGGAGCGTGCCGTATTCGACCCGCTTACGATAGACGGCCGTATCAACGCGCGCGTTGAGCTGCAGGGGCGTGGGAAAGGCGTACCGGTCGCCGTCAGCGTGCGCGGTGGAACAGTTGATATTCGTGACTTTGCAACGTCCGGCGCGGGGCAGTCGGGCGGTGGTGCGCCTTTGGATCTCGCGCTTGCGCGACTGCGCATCACGGATCAGATCAGCATAACGGATTTTCGCGGGCGCTTCCAAAACCGTGTCGGGCTCGATGGCAGCTTTACCGGAAAGGTCAATGGTGGGGCCGCGATCACGGGCGCGCTGGTGCCGACGCGTGACGGGCTCGCTATACGCGTAAGCGCGGCCAATGGCGGGGGGGTCCTTTCCTCGACGGGCCTGTTCAACAATGCGCGCGGCGGGGAGATGTCGCTTGTGATGCGCCCCAATGGCGGGGCTGGGCGTTACCTCGGCCAACTGACCCTGGCCAATACGCGGATCAAGAAGGCGCCGGTGCTGGCCGATCTGCTCTCAGCGCTTTCCATCGTAGGACTTTTGGAACAGCTTTCGGGTGACGGTATCCTCTTTTCCGAAGTTGATGCGATTTTCGAACTGGGCTCGGGCGGTGTGACCGTGCGGGAGGCGCGCGCGGTTGGTCCTTCTATGGGGATAACGCTCGACGGGGTTTACGCGACGCCATCGAAGCGGATGCAGATGCAAGGTGTGATCTCGCCGATCTATATGCTCAATCGGCCGCTGGGGTTCCTCTTCTCCCGGCAGGGGGAGGGGCTCTTTGGCTTCACCTATCAGATTGACGGAACGGCCGATGCGCCGCGCGTCTCGGTTAACCCGCTTTCGGTCTTTACCCCGGGCATCTTCCGGGAGATGTTCCGCCGCGACCCACCACCGCGACAGAACTAACAACATGAAGCTAGACGATTTCGATTTCGATTTGCCCGAGGCGCTGATTGCGACCCGGCCGGTCTCCCCCCGGTCTGCCGCAAAACTGTTGGTCGCGGAGCAAAACAAGATCACCGATCTTCATGTACACGACCTGGTCGATGTTCTTGGGCCCAATGACCTGCTGGTCATAAACAACACCAAGGTGATCCCCGCGCGGCTGTTTGGCGCGCGCGTTCGGGACGGCAACAGCTCCAAGATTGAGGTCACGTTGCTGCATCCCAACCGCGATGGAGACTGGCAAGCTTTGATCAAACCTTTGCGCAAAGTCCGCGATGGCGAGACGATCGTTTTTGATGCCGGGCTGGAGGCCGAATTGGTCGGGCGCGCCGACGGGCAAGGGGTCCTGCGGTTCAATATGCAGGGGGAGGATTTCGACGCCGCTTTGGCAGAAGCGGGCCAGATGCCGCTGCCCCCTTATATCGCGGCCAAACGCGCAGCCGACGCGCGTGATAAGGAAGACTACCAAACGGCTTTTGCAAAGCACAAAGGGGCCATCGCCGCGCCGACCGCGTCGCTTCACTATGATGCAGATTTGCTGGAAGCGCTTCATGCAAAAGGCGTGCGGTTCACGGAAGTGACCTTGCATGTGGGCGCCGGAACCTTCCTGCCCGTCAAGGTCGAAGACGTCACGACGCACAAAATGCATGCCGAATGGGGGCAGGTCAGCCAGAGCGCGGCAGATGCGATTAATGCGGCGAAAGCTGGCGGTTCGCGGGTCATTCCGGTCGGCACCACTGCGCTCAGACTGATTGAAACCGCGGCAACAGCGCCGGGCCAGATCGCACCATGGGAGGGCGAGACGGATATCTTCATCTACCCGGGGTTCGATTTTCAGATCACCGACGCGCTGATGACCAATTTCCACCTGCCGAAATCAACGCTCATGATGCTGGTGTCGGCCCTAATGGGACAAGAGAGGATGCGCGAGGTTTATGCCCATGCCATCGCGCAAGAATACCGCTTTTTCTCCTACGGCGACAGCTCGCTTCTCATCCCTTAAGCGCGGCTTAAATACGTCGTGATATTGGTCGTTGCGGGGCAGGCGCTTCGGGCGTAAGCGGGGCAAATTAGACCTATCACCCCGAATCCCCCCGTCGGAGGCCGCCTTATGTTAAGTGTGATCAACAATGCCTGGGCGCTGCTTCTTGGCATGATGCTCTTGATGGTCGGAAACGGCATGCAAGGCACTATGATGGGTGTGCGTGGAGATATCGAGGGCTTTTCGACCCTCAACCTGTCCCTCATCACCTCCGCTTACTTTCTTGGGTTCTTGGGCGGCTCGCGCCTTACGCCGGACATTATTCGCCGGGTCGGGCATGTGCGCGTCTTTGCGGCGCTTGGCTCATTTGTGTCAGCGGCCTTGATCCTCTATCCGGCCATCACCCATCCGGCGGCATGGATATTGTTACGCATCTTGGTGGGGTTCTGCTTCTCCGGGCTCTACGTGACGGCTGAAAGCTGGCTCAACAACGCGACATCGAACGAGACGCGCGGCCAAACCCTCTCGCTCTACATGGTGGTGCAGATGGTTGGTATCGTCGCCGCGCAAGGGTTGTTGAACGTCGCGGACCCGGCAGGTTGGATTCTGTTTGTGATCCCTTCCGTGCTCGTCTCGATCTCTTTCGCGCCGATCCTGTTGTCGGTCGCGCCCGCGCCTACATTCGACACCACGAAAGACATGACCCTAACAGAGCTTTACAAGCGTTCGCCTCTGGGATTTGTCGGTATGTTTCTGTTGGGCAGCATCTTCGCGGCGCAATTTGGCATGTCAGCCGTTTATGCGACGCAGATCGGGCTGTCGGTCGGGCAAATCTCGATCTTCGTATCGGCCATCTTCGTGGGCGCGATGCTGTTGCAATACCCTATTGGCATCTTGTCAGACCGGATGGATCGGCGCTGGCTTATTATCTATGTGTCCGGGCTCGGCGCGGTGGCGGCCTTGCTTGGGGCCGTTTCGGGCGGTGCTTTCTGGTTGTTGTGTGTCTCGGCCTTCTTTCTCGGCGGCATGGCGAACCCGCTCTACGCGCTATTGATCGCCTATACCAACGACTACCTTGACCCTGACGATATGGCAGCGGCCTCCGGCGGGCTGCTCTTTGTCAACGGATTGGGCGCGGTCGGGGGGCCGGTTTTGATCGGCTACGTCATGTCGCGTTACGGGGCGGATCGGTTCTGGTGGGTGGTGTGTTTCTTAATGTCGGCCTTGGTGCTGTACGGGCTCTACCGTGTAACGCAGCGGGCCTCGCTTTATGCGGATGAAGCGGAAGACTATGAGCCAGTGCCGTTTGCGCCGATCACCGCGGCTGGTACGGCTATGACCGCTGACGTGGCGACCGAATATTACGCCGAAGGCGAGTTGGATGAGGACGGCGAGATCGAAGAGGATGGCGATACAAGGCTGTGAATGGGGCACGTGACTGCGCGCAACAGATCGTAAGAAATGTCACTTTGTTTACCTTGCGCTGAAAAAAACCTTGATTGGTTCAGTTTGCTTTGTAACGCTTTTTTAACTGTTTCGGGAATTCCGCACGAAAGGACGCGCTGTGGCTGGGCCTGAGGATGTATTGAGTTTTTGGTTGGATGAGGTCGGACCCAAAGGGTGGTATGAGACCTCAGATGCGCTCGACGCTGAAATCCGTGAGCGGTTTTTGACGCTCTGGGAGCGGGCTTCAGAGGGCGCACTCTCCCTTTGGATGACTTATCCGAGCGGTGCGCTCGCCTATCTGATCCTGACCGACCAGTTTTCGCGGAACATGTTCCGCGGCGAGGCCAAAGCCTTTTCGCTCGATCACGTAGCGCTCGCGCTTTCAAAAATCGCGGTAGACCGTGAATGGGATATGCGAATAGACGAGCCGGCGCGCCAGTTCTTCTATCTGCCTATGATGCATTCCGAGAGCATCACCGATCAGGAGCGGTGCATTCGCATGTTTGCGACCCGCATGCCGGAAACCGGGGCCGAAAACCTGCTCCACGCGCAAGCGCATCGCGACGTGATCCGCAAATTTGGTCGCTTCCCGTTCCGGAACGCAGCATTGTCGCGCAAGTCCTCAGCACCCGAGCAGGATTTTCTGGAAAATGGTGGTTACGGGGCGACCGTGCGGGAGCTTAAGGCGGCGTCCTAGGCACGATCCCAAAGTGGCGAGTTATGCAGCAGGTGCAACACAGGGTCGCGCCTGACCCGATTGCTTTGTAGCTTCTGAGAAGGTAGTTTAACGTTAAACTAATTGAACTCACGCTTTTTGGGAGACTTGAGACATGGCCGCTTCTTCATATGACCTGATTGTAATCGGCTCCGGCCCTGGGGGCTACGTCGCAGCGATCCGCGGGGCTCAGCTCGGTCTGAACGTCGCGATCATTGAGCGCGAGCACATGGGCGGCATCTGCCTCAATTGGGGGTGCATTCCGACAAAGGCCATGCTGCGGTCATCTGAAGTCTTCCATCTGATGCACCGCGCCAAGGAGTTCGGATTGAAGGCAGAGGGGATCGATTACGATCTTGACGCCGTCGTCAAACGCTCTCGCGGCGTGGCTGGTCAATTATCGGCGGGTGTGTCGCACCTGATGAAGAAGAACAAAATCACCGTCGTGATGGGCGAGGGGACGCTCGCGGGCAAAGGCAAAGTTTCGGTCAAGACCGACAAAGGCTCCGAGGAGCTAGCCGCCAAGAACATCATTCTTGCCACTGGCGCGCGCGCGCGTGAGTTGCCGGGCTTAGAGGCCGACGGCGATTTGGTCTGGACCTACAAACATGCGCTGCAACCTGCCCGGATGCCCAAAAAGCTGCTCGTAATCGGCTCGGGCGCCATCGGGATCGAGTTTGCGAGCTTCTATAACACGCTTGGCGCGGACACGACCGTGGTTGAGGTCATGGACCGGGTGCTGCCAGTCGAAGACGAGGAAATCTCCAAATTTGCCAAGAAGCAGTTTGAGAAACAGGGCATGACCATTATGCAAAAGGCGATGGTCAAACAGCTCGACCGCGCCAAAGGCAAAGTCACAGCGCATATTGAGACCGGTGGCAAGGTCGAGAAACATGAGTTCGATACCGTCATCTCTGCCGTGGGCATTGTCGGCAATACGGAAAACCTTGGTCTGGAAGAGCTCGGTGTGAAGATTGATCGCACCCATGTCATCACAGATGAATACTGCCGCACCGGGGTTGAGGGGCTTTATGCCATTGGCGATATCGCGGGCGCACCTTGGCTTGCGCACAAGGCCAGCCACGAAGGCGTCATGGTCGCGGAGCTCATCGCGGGCAAGAACAAAGTCCATCCAGTCAAGCCCGAAAGCATCGCGGGCTGTACCTACTGCCACCCGCAGGTGGCCTCCGTCGGCTATACCGAGGCCAAGGCGAAGGAGCTGGGCTACGATATCAAAGTGGGCAAGTTCCCCTTCATTGGCAACGGCAAGGCGATCGCTTTGGGTGAGCCCGAGGGCATGGTTAAGACCGTATTTGACGCCAAGACCGGGGAGCTTCTGGGTGCCCATATGGTGGGGGCTGAGGTGACCGAGTTGATCCAAGGCTATGTCGTGGGCCGTCAGCTTGAGACGACTGAGGAAGACCTGATGGAAACCGTCTTCCCGCATCCAACGCTGTCCGAGATGATGCATGAAAGCGTGCTCGACGCTTACGGACGAGCGATCCACTTCTAGGCGAGCGTGACCTAAAGGTGCGCGCCTACCGCGCGCCCACGATCTTTGATTTGGCGCTTTGGGTTCACCCGAGCGCCATTTTTTATGCCTTTTTCCTAGCTCAAATAGTTTCTCGAAAAAGAAGTGAACCCTTATCGACCTCGCGCCGTAGAATGTATGTGTGTAAAATGCACACAAAAGTTTAAACAGGAGGATAATATGACTTTTCTCAAGACGCTCGCCTTGTCCGTGGCTCTGCCAATTCTGGCAACCGCGTCCGCAGGCGCATCGGTTTTCAATCTGATCGGCAACCAGACCACTGTGTCTGTAACCGCAGACCTCGCAGGGCTCGGCCTGACACCCGGCACAATCGGCACTGCGACCGCAGATGGCGCCGATTTCAGCTTTGGGATCACCGGTGGCCAAGTTGATCTGGGAACAGGGGACGCGCTGATCGCGCATGACGGCTCTGGCGTCAGCTTGACCGATGGGACATCGACGGCGACGGTCGGCGATTTCTTTATCGATACGGCGGCAGGCACGATTACAGGCACCTTGAACGGCACGGTGCGCGACGTGGAGTTCTTCACTTTGGGGACAACCACGACCGAGGGCATTCAGGTCTTGATCTCGCAGACCCTGGGCGGCGCGTTGACCCAGGTTTTCGGGGCGCCAGATCTCGCTGGGGCACAGTTTGGCTTTGCCAATGTTGATTTGGCTCTCGCGCCAACGCCGGTTCCATTGCCAGCCGGGGCGCCGCTGCTGATCGCTGGTTTGGCAGCCTTCGCGTGGCTGCGTCGGCGGCAGTCGGTCTAGTCAAAAGACAATGGGCGGGGGCATGCACATGGTCGTGCCCCCGCGCGACACCGGTTTAAGACTTGTGCGCAGGCTGTAATCGGCGCAGATCCATGCGCAGCATGGAACCTTCCGAAAAAACCAACTGGGTCCTGATTGCGCTGCTGCTCTTGGCCGGGCTGTTCGCGGCGGCTCAGTTTGGCAAACTCACGCTCACGTTAGAGCCGTTACAACTCCACTATCCGGAGGGTGGTTTCTTTGTACCTGTGCTGGTCTCCATCGTCGGAATGGTCGGCATCGCGCTCGGCGCTGTCGCGGGGAGCGTCGTCGCGGGGATAGGCCTCACGCGCGTCGTTCTAGCGGGTCTTTTCGCAGGTGGGGTCATCTCACTCGCCCAGACCACGTTGCCGAGCCTACCGTTTTTCGCGCTTCTTCGGATCGCGGAGGGCGTGTCGCATCTGGCGATTGTGGTCGCGGTTCCCACATTGATGGCGTCATTGTCCACTGACGCTGACAGGCCATTTGTCATGGGCATCTGGGCCGCATTTTTCGGTATTGCCATGGCCATCCTTGCACTTCTGTTGCCCACGGTTTTGGCGCAAGGCGGACTGGCCCTGGTTTTCGCAGGGCATGGTGTCGGAATGATCTTGGTTGGCCTTGTCCTTTGGCCGTTGTTGCCGTCCATGCCGCGCGAGACGTCAAGCAAGATCAGACCCGTGCAAGAGCATCGCATCATCTACAGCACGCCGCGCTTGCTGATCCCGGGGGCGGGCTTTGTCTGCTACACCATCGTCTATATCGCGTTGTTGGGCGTTCTGCCTTTGGCGCGCGTCTTGTCGACATGGGACATCGCGGCGCTTCCAATCATTTCGATCTTTGGAACCATTCTTGGTGGATGGGTGGCGAAGTCTCTAGCGCCAGAGCGTTTGGTCGGGCTGGGTTTCTTGGCGACAATTGGCGTGACCGCGGTTGCTTTGGTCTTAAGGGACGCGGTGTGGCCGCTGTTTCTTTTGTTTCTTGTTATGGCGTTCATCCCGGCAGGCTCTTTCGCCTCGATACCGCATTTCAACACGCAACCAAAGGACCGGGCACGCGCAACCGGTGGACTGGCCCAGCTGGGAAATGTTGGGACCACGCTTGGCACGCCGCTTTTCGTTTTTGCGCAGCAGCAGGGCGGCTTTACCGCGATATGTCTGTTAACGATCACTTTTTGCACGATGGGTCTCGCTGTCTCGCGGGTGATTGCCAAACGTATTAAATAAACCTGTGGATGTTCTCTTATTGTTCCGCTAAAAGGGTGGACGTCCTAACCGTAGGGTCTAACTCTGCGGTGACCGCATATTGGGGTGGATTATGGCAGAGCTGAAAAACATCGAAGTCCGCGGCGCCCGCGAGCATAATCTCAAAGACGTTGATGTCGATATTCCGCGCGACCAACTGGTGGTGATCACCGGGTTGTCGGGGTCTGGTAAGTCCTCTCTCGCATTTGACACGATCTATGCCGAAGGGCAGCGTCGCTATGTCGAGTCGCTTTCAGCCTATGCGCGCCAGTTCCTCGACATGATGGAAAAGCCCGATGTCGATCATATCGCAGGGCTGAGCCCGGCAATCTCCATCGAGCAAAAAACGACCTCGAAAAACCCGCGCTCCACCGTCGGCACGGTTACAGAGATTTACGACTACATGCGCCTGCTGTTTGCGCGCGTTGGCACGCCCTACAGCCCCGAGACAGGCAAGCCTATTGAGGCGCAACAAGTGCAAGACATGGTCGACCGCACCATGGCGCTTGAGGAGGGGACGCGCGGCTACCTGCTTGCCCCCATCGTGCGCGATCGTAAGGGCGAGTACCGCAAAGAATTCGCCGAGCTTGCCAAACAAGGTTTCCAACGTGTCAAAGTGGATGGGGAGTTCTATGAGCTCGACAGCCCACCCACGCTGGATAAGAAGTTTCGCCATGACATTGACGTCGTTGTGGACCGCATAGTCGTGCGCGAAGGCTTGGAAACCCGGCTCGCCGACAGTTTCCGCACGGCTTTGGACCTCGCTGATGGGATCGCAATCCTCGAAACCGCCCCGAAAGAAGGCGACCCGGAGCGCTACACGTTTTCTGAGAAATTCGCGTGCCCTGTCTCGGGATTCACGATCCCTGAGATTGAGCCACGCCTGTTTTCCTTCAACGCGCCGTTCGGGGCGTGCCCGAGCTGCGACGGCCTCGGCGTAGAGCTGTTTTTTGACGAGCGGCTGGTGGTGCCTGACGGCACGCTCAAGCTCTACGATGGCGCGCTCGCACCTTGGCGCAAAGGCAAATCGCCGTATTTCCTTCAGACCATCGAGGCCATCGCCAAACACTATGAATTCGACAAGAACACGCCCTGGAAAGACCTGCCAAAATTCGTCCAACAGGTCTTCCTTTATGGCTCCGGTGACGAGGAAATCCCGTTCCGCTACGATGAAGGCGGGCGCGTCTACCAGGTGACACGCAGTTTCGAAGGCGTGATTCCGAACATGGAACGCCGTTATCGCGAAACCGATTCAAGCTGGATCCGCGAAGAGTTCGAACGCTACCAAAACAACCGCCCGTGCGGCACCTGCGACGGCTACCGCCTGAAGCAGGAAGCGCTGGCGGTCAAAATCGGTGCACCAGACAATCTGCTCCATATCGGCCAAGTGGTCGAGATGTCGATCCGGGAGGCCTATGACTGGTGCAAAACAGTCCCCGAACATCTGACCGATCAGAAAAACGAAATTGCCCGCGCAATCCTGAAGGAAATCCGCGAACGGTTGGGTTTCTTGAACAATGTCGGCCTTGAATATCTGACGCTGAGCCGCAACTCCGGGACGTTGTCTGGCGGGGAAAGCCAACGTATCCGGCTCGCCTCCCAAATCGGCTCCGGCCTGACCGGCGTTCTTTATGTGCTGGATGAGCCCTCCATCGGCTTGCACCAGCGAGACAATGACCGGCTGCTGACAACGCTGAAAAACCTGCGCGACCAGGGCAACACGGTGATCGTGGTCGAACACGATGAGGAAGCGATCCGGGAAGCAGACTACGTCTTCGACATTGGCCCTGGCGCGGGTGTACATGGCGGTCAGATCACCGCCCATGGCACCCCAGCGGAAGTTTCGGCGAACCCCAATTCGATTACGGGCGAATACCTCACCGGCAAACGCGAAATCGCGGTGCCCGCCACCCGGCGCAAGGGCAACGGGAAGAAAATCACCGTCAAAAAGGCAAGCGGCAACAACCTGCAGAATGTCACTGTTGATTTCCCGCTTGGCAAATTCGTCTGTGTCACGGGTGTTTCAGGGGGCGGTAAATCCACCCTTACCATCGAGACGCTCTTCAAAACCGCCTCAATGCGGCTGAACGGCGCGCGCCAGACGCCCGCGCCATGTGAGACGATCCAAGGGCTCGAGCAGCTCGACAAGGTCATCGACATTGACCAACGCCCCATTGGCCGCACGCCTCGCTCAAACCCAGCGACCTATACAGGCGCTTTCACCCCGATCCGCGAATGGTTCGCCGGGCTGCCAGAGGCCAAGACGCGCGGCTACAAGCCCGGTCGTTTTTCTTTCAACGTCAAGGGCGGGCGCTGCGAGGCGTGCCAGGGCGACGGTGTCATCAAGATCGAGATGCATTTCCTGCCCGACGTCTATGTCACCTGTGAAACCTGCAACGGCGCGCGCTACAACCGTGAAACGCTGGAGGTGAAATTCAAGGGCAAAAGCATCGCAGACGTGCTGGATATGACGGTCGAGGACGCGCAGGAATTCTTCAAAGCCGTGCCGTCCATCCGCGAGAAGATGGACGCTCTGATGCGCGTGGGACTCGGCTACATCAAGGTTGGCCAACAGGCCACGACGCTCTCAGGCGGGGAGGCGCAGCGCGTCAAACTCTCCAAAGAGCTCGCCAAACGTTCCACCGGAAAAACGCTCTACATCCTCGACGAACCCACCACGGGCCTGCATTTCGAAGACGTCCGCAAGCTTCTTGAAGTGCTGCATGAGCTGGTCGACCAAGGCAATACGGTGGTAGTGATTGAGCACAATCTCGACGTGGTCAAAACCGCAGATCATATCATCGATATTGGCCCCGAAGGCGGTGATGGCGGCGGCAAGGTCGTGGCCAAAGGCACACCCGAGCAGGTGGCGAAGGTCGCCGAAAGCCACACTGGCCGTTACCTTGCCCCGATGCTCGCGGCAAAAAAGAATATCGCTGCGGAATAAATCCGAGGGGCGCGCCGCTGCACCCCTCTTCATTGCTTCGAAAATATCCCGGGGGAGGGCGCAGCCCGGGGGCAGAGCCCCTTAAGACACGAGGCGTGTTTCAATTTCCGCCGAGCTTTCGAGCGTTTTATGAACCGGGCATTTGTCGGCGATCTGCAAAAGCCGCGTGCGTTGTTCATCCGTTAGATCGCCCTCGAGATGAATTTCCCGCAAGAACTTGTCGATCTTGGAATGCCCGCCATCGGCGTCTTGCGCATGCATCGCGTCGTGTTTGACGTCGACCCAGACATGGGTGAGCGGGATGTTCTTGCGCCGCGCATACATACGAATGGTCATTGAGGTGCAGGCCCCAAGACCTGCTGATAAAAATCCGTAAGGCGTCATGCCTTTATCGGTGCCGCCATAGGCCACTGGCTCATCGGCCTGCATGAAAAACTTATGACCAAGGTTGATGTCTTGAAGGAAACCGTCCGGATCCGCTTCGCGCACACGCAACACGCCTTCGGGCGCGCCAATGGGCGGTGCCGGGGGTTTGAGGTCAAGATATTTCGACGACCAGGCGGCAATGACATCCGCGGCATATTCGGCGTCCTCTTCGCGCGTAATCAAGTGATCCGCGTCGCAAAGAGTGATGAAGCTCTTGGGGTGTTTGGCATGGATGAATATCTGCGTCGCGTTTTCGACGCCGACCACGTCATCCATCGGCGCATGCAGCACCAGCAAAGACTTCTTTAGATGACGCAATGCCTCGTCGAGCTTGCGACCCTCGACATCTTCCAGAAAGCCTGCGCCAATTTTGATGCCGCGCCCGCCAAGCTGAACCTCGGCCACACCCTTGTCTTTGATCTCCTCAAGCTGGCCGCCGAAATTATGGGTCACATGACCCGGGTCAAAAGGCGCGCCAATGGTCACGACGCCGCGTGCCTGCGGGATGCGCTCCGCGACAGCGATGATGGCAGCACCACCAAGCGAATGGCCGATCAAAAGCTCCGGTCCCATGCCGCGGGCGTTCAAAGCCTGCGCCGCCAAGGCCAAGTCGTCTACATTTGAGCTGAAGGTGGTGTTCTCGAACTCACCTTTGGAATGGCCAAGCCCCGTAAAGTCAAAGCGCAGCACCGCGATACCCATATGCGCAAGTCGGGCAGAGATGCGTCGCGCCGCCGGAATATCCTTGGAGCATGTGAAGCAATGCGCAAAGAGCGCGGTCGCCAAATGCGGGCCCTCCGGCATATCCAGCCGCGCGGCAAGCTCGACACCGGAATGTCCGGTGAAGGTGAAACGTTCGGTCGCCATAGCAAAATCCTTTGTTGGCACCTTTGATGGGGGTGCGCGCGCGTCAAAGCAACGGCTCTGAGGCTATTCTCACAGGATGGTGAGCAAGCCTGAACGCGCGTTACTCGCCTGCGAGTCGTGGATCGAACGGGTATTTGGTTAGGTTTTCGTAGCCTGTCTCGGTGATCAGCACCTGATCTTCCAGCTTGATCGAGAAGTCGCCGCCAACTTCGCCAACAAGAACTTCCACGCAAAGCGTCATGCCAGGCTCAAGCGCGTAGTCGAACGCGCCCTCCACCGCTTTGTCGGGATAGGCCACCAAAGGCCATTCATCACACAGGCCCACGCCATGCATCAGGCAGCCATATTTCTGTGCCTGATATTTGTCATGCAGCTTGTGGGTGTTGGCGGTCAGCTCGGGGATCGTCACACCCGGTTTGAGCATCTCCATATTGGTCTGGATATGTTCGATGCTGTGTTTCATCGCCTCAATCATGTCGGGCCGTGGGGCCTGATCCCCAATCCACCAAGTGCGAGAAATATCGCCGCAAATCCCGTAGGCGCCGACCAAATCCGTGTCAAAAGCCAGGATCTCGTTGTTTTGACAAATGCGCGGGCCGCATTCCTGGAACCACGGGTTTGTACGCGGGCCGGAGGAGAGCAACCGCGTCTCAATCCATTCGCCGCCACGTCTGATATTCTCAGCATGCAGTATTGCCCAGACGTCATCTTCAGAGACGTTCCCGCCCGGGATCTGGCTGCGGGCGAAATCCTCCATCACATACATCGCGGCCTCACAGGAATGGCACGCGGCACGCATGGCTTTGATCTCATCCGGGCCTTTGATGGCGCGGGCATGCTCGGTTACAATCTCGCCGGGGTGCACCTCGAAGCCCTGCGCCTCCAGCGCGCGTAGCCCGTGGATCATCAGCTTGTCGCCTGCGATCCGCATATTTCCGCCGCCATGCTCCATGACCAAGTCGCGAACCTGGCCCGCGAAAACATCCGCAGCCACATCGATCTTGTCGCCCCGGTCGAAGTAGAACAGGTCCGCGCCTGAGCGTTGCTCGCGGACCAACGGATTGAATTTCGATAGGAAGGGGGAGTTCTTGTAGTCCCAGATCACCATATAGCCATCCGCGCAAAGCAGCACTGCGCGGAACGGGTTGTGGGTGTTCCATAACTGCATGTTGGTGCTGTCGGTGGCATAACGAATATTGAGCGGGTCGAACATCAACAGCCCGCCCATGTCATGCTTGACGACCTGCTCAATGAGGCGCTTCCAGCGAAACTCACGCATGGCCTCAAGGTCGGGCAGGGCGAGGCCTGCCTCTTCCCACTCCTGATATGCCAAAAGCGTGGGCCCAATCTCGATCCGGTCGTTGTCATTGAGGTTGCCATCGTCAAGTTTTGCACCCTTGGTCGGGTCGATCTTGCGCGTGTCGCGGTAATGCTGGTTCATGTTCTGGCCTCCCTATGACGTCACCACGATGGAAGCTCAAAAGCGGCCATGCTACTCTGATTGCGTCAAAAATGCTGGGGCTAAGGGCGCGAAATGCCAGAAATTTGCCAAATCGCACTTACGGATGCCCCGTGGGTCAACGCGAACACGCGGCGTTTGCCGGGCGTGCAACCGTTGGACATGAACGATTGGCTGCAATTCGATGACGCGTTTGAGGCGCAACGCATCGAGCGGGCTCGCCTTCTTTATGATCGTCAGGAAGATGTCTTGCAGTGTCTCGAAACTGCGCGTGATGCGGAGGAGGAGCTCGCCGCTTTTGTCTCCAATCGCTTGTCACAGTTAGGCCGCGCACCGTTGGACTTGCAGGAGCGGGATCCACTTTTGCGTATTGCCACCGGTGTGGTCGAGGATATGTGCATCTTGCAAAAGCAAGGCGAGGAGCATGTTCTGACATCCGCGCTGTTGTGCTTCCCCGCCAATTGGCGCCTCTCCGAGAAACTTGGGCGCCCTTTGGCCATGATCCATGCGCCGGTCGACGCCTATACCAGTGACATCGCGCGCCGTGTTCAGCGTCTCTTCGATGCTGTTCAGGTGGGAAGACCGCTTTGGCGCGCCAACGCGTTGCGCTATGCGACGCCTAATCTGTTTCAACCGGACAGGCATGTGGCCCAAAGTGATGTTCCGGACGGGGAGGGGTATCTTCGCTCCGAGCGGCAATCAATCCTGCGCCTGCCAGAAACGGGCGCGGTTGTCTTCTCGATCCACACGCGTTTGGTGAAGATGACAAACCTCACTCCTGAGCAAAAAGCAGGGTTAGAAGTGCATCCTTTAGGTCATTCATAACGTCGTATAAAAATCCTCCGAAAGGGCTTGCGCGTCCGCGCAATTTCGCGCTAAACGGCACGCCATCGGGTCGTTAGCTCAGTTGGTAGAGCGCTTCGTTTACACCGAAGATGTCGGGAGTTCGAGTCTCTCACGACCCACCATTCCCCCTCTAGAAAGTTAAATACGTTCTGCCGATTTGAGCGGGATCCTTTTGGTTTGTTTCACCTTTGCGCCCGCGCACATAAATTGCGCCAAAGCATCGAGTATGTGCGAAAAGAAAAGGTGTATATATGTGTCCCTGCATAACTTGCCAGGAGACATGCCAATGAGTTGGAACCCCGCCCTCGACCCGCATTGCCCGATTGGTGATGAGGTTGACGCTATTGAAACAGTCATCGTCCCACGTGCCCGCGATCTCGGCGGGTTCGAGGTGCGCCGCGCCCTGCCTGCGCCCAAGCGGCAGATGGTTGGCCCTTTCATTTTCTTTGATCAGATGGGCCCTGCGGAGTTTTTGCCGACCCGCGGCATGGATGTGCGTCCGCACCCTCATATTGGGCTGGCGACAATCAGCTACCTTTACCGCGGGCGCATGCATCACCGCGACAGTCTTGGCACGGATGCCTGGATCGAGCCCGGCGCCGTGAACTGGATGGTGGCGGGCCACGGCATCACCCATTCGGAACGCACCGATGACGAAACCCAAACCGAGCCTATGCCGTTTTTCGGAATCCAAACCTGGGTCGCGCTGCCTAAAGATCATGAAGATCGCCCGGCCATGTTTGAGCATGCCCCAAAAGACACGCTGCCTTTCCTCGAAGGGGAAGGGAAAGAGGTGCGTTTGATATTGGGCGATGCCTACGGTGAAAGCGCGCCTGTTGAGACCGCGTCAGAGATGTTTTACGCCGATGCTGTCCTGCAGGCCGGTGCCGCAATTCCAATGCTCGAGAATCATGAGGATCGTGGCGTTTACGTTGTCTCGGGAAGCGTGGAGATCGCAGGCCAGTCCTTTGAGGCTGGGCAGATGATGGTCTTTAGACCAGGCGACAAAATCTCTGCAAAAGCAGGGCCGCAAGGCGCACGCTTGATGCTTCTGGGCGGGGCCACGTTAGAGGGGCCGCGCTATATCTGGTGGAATTTTGTGGCCTCTTCGAAAGATCGGATTGATGCCGCGAAAGAGGCTTGGCGCGGTGAGGATTGGAAACATGGCCGCTTCCAATTGCCTCCGGGCGATGACGCCGAATTCATTCCTTTGCCACCGAAATAGCAACTTGCGAAAAAACTGCCGCCGGGCCCCTGATCACGCTTGACGGGGCAGGCGCGGGGCCATAATACACCCAAACATTCCGGCGACGGGATGCGCAATGGGCGGTTGTAGCTCAGTTGGTTAGAGTACCGGCCTGTCACGCCGGGGGTCGCGGG
>JAPORH010000014.1 GCA_026710325.1 Litoreibacter sp.
CTCCTCGAGCTTGCAAACGCACTTATCAAAGCGAAGCGAAAATGGTCGCCAAAACCAACTTGACCAAGACGGATACTTCGGTCCTGCGCAGATGGGTCAGTTAGCGCATGTAGAAAGGCGACAAGGTGGTCTACTTCGTCATCTGTAAGGATGACCAGCCGCAAACGGTTTGCCGCAGAAATACGCGCACGCAGTCGAGGTGTTTGCATGACCCAACTGTCCCGCATCTCAAACGCATCATATCGATCCACTTCCAGCGGTGCGAACCGGAGCTCCGAGCCACGTGATGCCAGTCTTTGAATGTGGGTAAGTGGGGGTAGTGCAACGTTTGCCGAGGCAAAGCTCGCGAGGCTTGTTTCGGGATCAAGATGGTGGCGTACGACCTCTTCAAGTGTCGCAAACGCGCCGCTATGGCCCCATGGTCCGGTCAATGCCACATTGCGCAGAGATGGCGTGCGAAAGGCGAACACGTCAGCCGGATCACCGGTCACGCGATAGCGTCCTTCATCCTCGGTTCGCCCTGGCAATCCGGTTGCCGCGAGGTAGCTCATGTCGCCCCCGTGGCCCTTGCCGGGCCCGATTTGCGGGACGGCGATGGCATGGAACTGGTGATCGGTAAGAAGTGGGCCGCTGTGGCAGTTTGCGCAACCGGCGGAACCATAAAAGAGCTCAAGCCCGGCTTGTGCATCTGGTGCAAGAGACGAAACGTCACCCGTCCGAAGCACTGAATCGAAAGGGCTCGCGTCAGACCGAAATGCTGTAGACTGAAACGCGGTCAACGCCTCAGCTATGTGAATATAGGCGACGTCTTCAGCATCAGTGATCTCTGGAAAGCTTCTGCTCAGCATGTCCAGATATTCCGGAATGCCAGCAACCCGCTGCGCCAAACGATCCCAAATCTCGGCTCTGTTTTCGTGATGAGCCGCATTGGCGATGGCGTTCTCGCCATATTGGCCCGCCATCTCAATTGGGGACGTCACTGGGAAAAATGCTTGGGCAGCCAATGGGCTGGAGACTTCGATGGGTAAAGCAGCTCCGGCTGGATTGCGGATCGCGCCGGTGGGATCGTTCGGTTCCAACGCTTCAACACGCCCGTCATGGAACAACGAGACATAGCTGCGTGCGCCAATGTTCCAGAGCGGTTGTGCGTTTCGGGGTACGCGCCCTGTCACAGGATCAACTGCCACACGCTCTGGCCCCGCGCCTGCACCGCCTTCGCCGATGCCAAGCGACAGGCCATCGCCTGATCCAAAAGCGGGATCGTGGCAAGTACCACAAGAGATATTGCGGTTGCCCGAAAGGATTGGATCGAAGAAGAGGTTGCGCCCAAGCTCGACAAGGGCGGCGTCGGGCGCACCGTCATAGAGAAAGCCTTTGTCCGTCATCGGCGGCGGCAAGGGCAGGACAGCGTCATCGCCGGATGCAGAGGACAGAACTGCGGTCATCCCGCCTGCTGAAAGCGCGGCCAGAACAATGACATTTGGGAGGCGAAAGATCATTTGGAATTCCACAAAGAAAATCAGGAGGATTGCGAAAAGAGCCAGATGCTGAGGATAGCCAGCCCCAACCCTGCCACTTGTGGCAGGCCAAGACGTTCTCCAAAGAGCAACGCGCCCAGTATGGACAGAGCAATAATCTGGCTCATGCTGGACATCACCGCCCCTTGCCCGAGCCCATGCGCGAGCAGTCGCACATAGGCTAGGTTACCTACCCCCAAAGAAAGGATAGCAAAGAGCAAAGCCAGTACTGCGCCCGTGTCAGAAAACTGCTTCAACAAAACACTGCCCACGGTGAAACCGGCACCGGCGGCGGAAAGGATGATCCAATGGGATGACATTGCTGTGTCTTTCAAACGGTACCGCCCTAACAGGCAGCGCGGCTGCCGAGCGACTTCATCAACAAGAGAACATCGCCGGTGTAGTAAGGCGGACTTGGGTGCAGTCGCACCGGGTCGCTTGCAACGCGGGCATAGCCAACGCGTTCATAAAGCCGGACGGCTCCAGTATTCTGGGCATAGACTTGGATACTCATCTTATCGAAACCGTTCGCGCGCGCCTGATCTTCGGCAGCGGCTAGAAGCTGCGATCCAATTCCCTGGTTTTGCCCCTCGGCAAAAACGGCAAGCGCGTTGATGTACCATGTCCCGACAGACAGTTTTTCCAACGCGACGAAGGGCGCAATCGGTGCAGGCAGATCGTCGGGGTTCCCGGTTGGGGCTTCGGTGATCGCATAGCTAAGCACCATGCCCATCGGATATCCATGGGGTTCCGCGACCAGCGCATTCGTGTAGGAAAAACCTCCTGTCGTACGCTCGGCGCGTTCGGTGCCGATTTCGAGCGGTGTTTGACCCTCGACGCAGGCACGGGTCCAGAGCCAGTTTGGAATGCCTTCGCCTGCGAGATTGATCAGCTTAGCGAGGCTTTCTGCGTCCGTCGGGTCGGCCTGACGGATGGCGGAGGAAGACTGCATGTTCATTTTGAGTTCCTTTGAGGGTTGTCCAAGCGAGGTCGGGAGCATTGTCTTCCCGACCTCGCGAGGTTTTCGTCATGTGGAAGGGTTAGAGCGCGCGTCGAAGATTGGCCCGACAGGAAAACCAGAGTCCCACTCTAGGTGGTCATCTTCGTCCGCCGGTATCGCTTTGTGTTCTTCGCCATAGTATGCTGCGTCCTGTGCAGGCGATGCGTTCATCGCGGGTACTTCGAATGCGTAGGTTGCGCTCAACCCCCAGAAATCAGTGAAGCCAAGGGTTGTTTGGATCAGCCCACCGTCGATCTCAGCATAGTCGCCGGTTGCTCCGGTTACCGGGCGCAAATTCGGTTGGCCGATATCGGCAATCTCGGTCCCTTGGGTGACAACGGTTGCGCCATCGTCAAAGGCGAAAGTCTGGCGACTGATGATCCACACGCCGGTTGTGGCGTTGCCGCCCTCTCCGACGAAGTAGCCGTCACAGGTCCAGGTCCCCAGAACGAGATCGGGGAAGGCCGGGCTGCCATCTTCGAGAACGCCGACGGTGCCATCGGCAAGCGTGCCTTCGGGATAGATATAGCCCTGGCTGACAAACGCGTTGCCGTGGGCGGGCATCCCGTTTTCATGCACCGGCTGTGCGGCCATGAAGATACGGGTATGATCTTCGGCCACATCGAAGGCGCTTAGGGCGTCTGCCTGGGCCATGCCAGCGGAAGCGGCCATCAAGGCCAATGCGGAAAGTGAAGTGCGGAACATGATGTTTTCCTTTGAGTTTCAGTTTGGGTTTCAGGTCGTATTCACAGAGCGCTTGCGGCCTCTCCGCAAACGGGCTGTTGGTTTGGGGACGCGCGCCGCGTCCAGCATTCGAGTGTGTGGTCAGGTGCCGCGCGTTGCCGCGCAGATGGCCGAGATGTGCCGATGATCGGTGCCACAGCAGCCGCCCATCACGGTGAGGTTTGGCAACATCAGCGATAAGCCAGAGTAAAGCGCACCTAGTTCGGTGGGATCGCCATCGTCCAACGTCTCGGCTTCGTCGAGTTCTGCGTGGCTCATGCGTGAGGCGTTGGCCCTTATACCCATGATCCGCGCGGTCCAATCGCCTTGTAAAGCATGAGCAAAATGGTCCGGGTGGGCGCAGTTAATCATGTAGTAGGCTGGATACTCCTTGGTCGTCGCATCTACGCGCTGGACTGCCTCGGCTAGCACTTCGCCAGACGGCAGCCTGCCATCTGTTTCAACTGTGAAGGCAATCGCGACAGGCAGATCGCAGGCCTTGGCAGCCATCGTGATCCCGATTGCCTCCTCCGTGTAGGTCATGGTCGTCGCCGTCGCCATGTCTGCGCCGAATTCTTCAAACCAGCCAATTTGCGCGCTGTGATAGGCTTGCGCTTGCCCTGCGCTCAGGGTTCGCGCAGGCGCGTATCCATCATCTTGCGGGCCAATGACGCCATTCACAACGAATGGGCTATCAGAAGTTTCCATCCGGTCCCGAAGCGCAAGCAAGGCGCAGGTCGTCTCACGATGGAGGGCCCGCAACGCTTCGTGCGACATGCCAAGGTCTGCCGCCCAACGGGCGCTGGCACGCCAGGTGGGGGTATCCATCAGAAATCCCCGTTTTTCGCGCAGCGCCATCTGGGCAAATCGGGCCATATAGGCATCCATCGCCGCCATACCTTGATCGGTTTCCAAGGCTTTGAACGCGGCAAAAAGCGGCAGGTCGATGCCTTCCTGAAAAATCAACGTCGTTTCAAGTCCGCCATCGGTAATCATCTGTTTGCCTGTCAGTTGCGGGAGAGCGTTACGGTACTTCATCGGGTGTCCTTTCGCGGCGCTGTTTTGTTGCGTCTTGGCGAAACATGTACTCACGGTCTAAGTTTGATGCTTGAGACGGTCCTGAGATCGATCTGAGAAAACACTGAGATTAGCGCTTTTCTTCATCCATCCGAGCGGCGACGATGAACCCGCCCATGAGAATCACGCTTGCTGATACCGAGATCGACTTCGATCGCATGACGACTCATCGCGGGGGTGAGACCCGGCGGCTGACGCGTCAGAGCCATGGCATCCTGCATGCCCTGCACGCAGCGGCGGGTGACGTTGTCACCAAAGATGATCTAATCGAGAAGGTCTGGGATGGCCGCATCGTTACGGATGCAACTTTGTCCACGGCCATGAAAGAAGCCCGGCATGCCGTAGGCGACACAGGTGCGGCACAGCGCATTATCGAAACCGTTCACGGGATCGGGTTTCGCCTGGCTCTACCTGCTGAAGCTGAGGTGACAAGCCAGCCCGCGGCAAAGGAAAAGCCGGTGGTACTGGTGCTCCCATTCCGCGCCTTGGGCAGCACACAAGATGACAAACACATCGCTGAGGGGTTCAGTGAGGAAGTCACATCGAACCTGACCCGGTTTCGAAATCTACAGGTTCTGTCTCATCTGACGGCAATCCATCTCCAATCAACCATCTCCGACCCAAGCGTCCTCGCACATGAGCACGGCGTGGATTTTGTCATCGAAGGCAGTCTGCGTCGATCCCCAGACAGGCTGCGTGTTACCGTGCAAGTGAGCGACACGAAAAGCGGCGACATCGCCTTGATGGAACAGTTTGACCGCCCCGGCACGCCGGAGGGCATCTTCGATATTCAGGACGAACTTGGGGTCCTTATTGCTGGGCGGATCGCATCACAGCATGGCGATTTGGGTCGCCGCATCCGTTCTCGAACAATGGAGGGACGCACGCAAACCTGGGATGTCTATTCCGCTGTCGCGCGGTTCTACGAATTCTACAAAACCTATGATCCGGCGTTGCATCTGGAGCTACGCACGCACTTTCCCAAATTGCTCGAAGCAGATGATCAAGCCGCTGACGGTTGGGCGGCCTATGCGCTGCTGCTTTTGGAAGAACGCCGCTATCACTTGAATGAACGCGCTGATATCGACGCTACGCATCTTGGTTTGAAAGCCGCGCAGCGCGCAGTCGCCTGTGACCCGCAAAGCGGGTTTGCCCAGATGGCTCTAGCGCTATGCCAGTTTCATACCGGAGATTTATCCGGGTTTCGTGATTCGGCAAATATGGCGCTAGCGCTTAACCCAGGACATGCCGACATCCTTGCGGAAATCGGCCATTGCCACGCGTTCTTGGCTGATTTCGACCGTGCGGTTCCTTTGCTAGACAAGGCGATAGTACTTAGCCCACATTCCCCAAGTAATCCGCTGATTTTGCTGTCCCTTTTATAATATTTCCCATAGTACACGACGCTACTTGAAACGAGGAGCGAAAAGGATTCGAATTGAAGCTT
>JAPORH010000114.1 GCA_026710325.1 Litoreibacter sp.
TCTGAAACCGCGTCGCCCCAGTCACCCTGTTCGCTCCGCCAGATCCGACGGATTTCCCGCAGCTCTTCGATCTGAATAAGGTCGGTCTTCTCCCCGGGCGGCGCATTCGCATTTACCTGCTGTTGCGCTTCCAGAAGTTTTCTCAAGAGCTCTTTGCGGTACTTGAAAAGATAGGGCCCCGGAATGGAGGTCTCTGCATCGCCCACAAACGTCACAGAGCCGTCCCGTCTGCGAAAATCCCGAAACTCCCGCTTCCGCTCGGGGTTTTGTGTTTCAGCCAGCTCATCACGGAGATCAAGCAAAGGCTCGAGCCAATCCTCGCCATTCTCGACAAGCGCTTCCATGGCCTTGTCTTTTGTCACAACCGTGCACACCCAGCAGCCAAAGCGTGAATTCCCACAGCTTTCGGTTTGCTTGTCGACCACAAGTGGGCACTCGCCAGCTTGCGCGTTTCGATACATCGCAAGCAAATCGCGGTTGTCCGATTCCCAAGGTGACTGGTTTTGCAGCAAGAAAGCCCAGACATCATCCACACTGAAGGTCTCGATCGGCGTGAAGACGAAAGCGCCGGGCAAGGTCGAGTGGCGAGACAAAGCCGTCCCATCGATCTTGTGCAGCGACATCACTTGCGCGCGTGTCGCGCTTTCCGAGGACCGGACGCCCAGAATCATGACCACCTCGCCATACTCGGCAACGCGGTTCTTGATGAAGGCATTGGCCGGATCGATCTTCAGCCGCTCCGTGCACCAGCGAAAGCGCTTTGACGGTGCAGGATATCCGCGGCCAATCAGGTTCACCCAGAAGCTATCTGAGATCTCCGGAACCACCTTTTGTGCGGTGATGGGCATGTTCTGGTCTGCCGCTGCCGCGTTGATCGCTGCCAAGGTCTCGTCGATGTAGTTTACGATCACGGGCGTTTCGACAAGCGTGTCGGAACTGAGGACGAAAATCGGCTTGCGTCGCGCCTCTTCCGGAAGCGCACGAATGGCACTCCAGATTAGCTGCAAAGCACAGGTTGAATCCTTTCCGCCACTATACCCGATCACCCATGGCCGGTCGTCTGCCGCGTAAACCGCGCGAATATGTTCCTGCAGAACGACAAGATCGAGCGCTGCCCGCTTTGTTTGGTCGGTTTCATTATTTGATGTCATGCGACGACTTTCTCCTCAGCCAATGACGCCAGGTAGTCGTCTTCATTCGCTTGTTCTTTTTCATTGAGTGCCAAGCCCACAGCCCCAATGAGGACGTTGGCCGCCAGATGCACGGACTTCACACTACCATCCATGCCACGTGCGCCCATGACGCGAGGACGCCACAGCTGAGCATTGCGCTTGCTCCAATTGATCTCTGCTAGCGGTGCCAAGATTTCTGCCCATCCATCTGGTTTGGCTGCAATTAGTCGCGCCCCTAGGATGCCGAAAGCTTGCAGCATGACGCCATGGGCATGCACTGTTTCCTTGCGCAAATCCCCCGCTGATGTCGCGCCACGCTTCAGTTTCTGCCAGTCTGGGATCACTTCAGAAATCTGACGCCAATATGCGATCACGGTGTTTTCGGAATTTTCACCGAACCGGTCCGCGTCTTGCCCGGCGAGCCACTTGTTGGCTTGATTCAGGCTGGACAAGGTGAAGAGGTTTTTGGCCCGGTTCGAGAGTGAGGTCTTCTCAAGTTCTGTGAATTCCTGAAAAAATGGAACGTCCTCCAGCACACGAGTACTCAAACGCGCCAACGGATTTCTGCGGTCATATAGAACGTTTAGCGACCCCGACGGACGTACCGCGTTTTTGTTGAGGTCGGCGAACATCTGTTGGCAGCGCTCCAATCCTTCATCAACGAAAAGCACGACCGAGATCGTTTCGTTTTCGAGCTTGGGTCGCGTCTTGAGGGCTTCTTCGATCGCAGCGCGACGATGCTGACCATCGTTCAGGATGATCCGAGCTGTCATCGAAAGCCGCAACTCGCCAACGTTACGGAACTGAAGTCCGTCGCTAGCTGGGGAAAACTCAAGATCGCCATCCACCGATGCGCAAAGAGATGAGAGGGTGTATTCTTCGAAGTTTTCCGAGAGGTAGGATGCGATTTGCGGAACGCGCACATTTGACAAAACGCGTTGAGCACGCAGGTCTGCAGGCAAGTCCTGACTGTCGAATTCGAAAATCTTTGGCACCATCTTAAGCGGTACCATCACAACGTAATACTCGGTCCCAGCCTGAACGCCGCGAATGGCTGCAAAATTATAGTAATTACCGCTCATGAAACCCCCTTGCTATAGCGGTGGAAGTCTATGGAAGTCTTGCAGGAAGTCAATTCTGGAAAATCGAGCGGGGCTACTTTGTGCCAGCGATCTTCTTTCCAATTTGTATTAACCCAGTTTGATACTGAGAACGACTACATTCGAAGTCACCGTCAAGATGAACCCGCGACGTTAGCAATGACCATCCGATTTGATCGCTGGCATTCCTAACGCGGTGATTGCACCCAGTTGCCGTTTTCCACTTATGCAACGACTATTCGAGTCTCACGCACTGCTTGACGTTCAGAAAAACATACCCTATTTTCTGACATGGAGTTGAGCCATGATCACGTCAAACATCAAACAACGCATCGTTGGGAAGGGCCGAGGGGCCATCTTTGCGCCATCGGACTTCCTCGATATCGGATCGCGCGCGAGCGTGGATCAGGCGCTGTCGCGCCTCGCGGATCAGGGTGTGATCCGGCGGTTGACGCGTGGGCTCTACGACTACCCCAAGCAAAGCACGCGTTTCGGGCTCTTGGCGCCATCCGCCGATGACATCGCCCGCGCAGTTGCCCGGAAGGACAACCAGGTCCTGCAACCTTCGCCTGCGATGGCGGCGAACCAGTTGGGTCTATCCACCCAGGTCCCGTCCAATCCGACCTACATGACCGATGGTCCGACACGAACCAAGAAGATCGGACGACAGGTGATCCAGTTCCGCAACGCCTCTCCGAAGACATTGGTTGGAGCCGGGTCTAAGACGGGCACTGTGTTTCAGGCGCTACGCTATGTCGGAAAGGATCGTGTCGACGATCAAGTAATTGGCAAGATCGCCCGCACGCTGGATGCCAAGGATCGGGCGCAGCTTGCAAAGCAAAGTCGACATGTTCCGGCGTGGATGCATCCTGTTGTTCAGCAAATCGTGGCACACGCCTAAACATGGACGCCTTTGCAAACGATACGCCTGCAAACCGCGATGAAGCATTCCGGCAAGCCGCGGCGGAACTCGGCTTTGCCAAGGCGATTGTCGAAAAGGACTTCTGGGTCTGCTGGTCGCTCCAGCATCTGTTCGCCCTGCCCTCCTTTGGCGATCACCTGATCTTCAAGGGAGGCACATCCCTTTCGAAGGCTTACGACGTGATCCACCGGTTTTCCGAGGATGTCGATCTGTCGCTCGACCGCGCCCAACTCGGCTTTGAGGGAGATCGCGATCCTGAGAACACCGACCTTTCGGGCGGCAAACGCAAGGCTCTGCTGCAGGAGCTTCAGGAGGCCGCCGAGGTTACTGTCGCCGGGCCCCTGCTCGACGAAATCAACACCGCCTTCTATACGAGCTTGGAGCAGCCATTCTCACTCCAGATCGACGACGGTGACCCTCAGACCATACTCTTCGCTTATCCGTCCCAGGGTGGTGAAGATCCAGGCTACATCAAACCCGTCATACGGTTTGAGTTTGGCGCGCGTGGCGCACTGCTCCCAGCTGAACTCCGGACACTTTCATCGTACCTCCATCAGGCGTTCCCCGATCTACCCGGCCTTGCCCCTGTTGATGCGCGCACTCTCGGGATAGAAAGGACGTTCTGGGAAAAGGCGACGATCCTGCATATGCTGTTCCATCAGGACACAAGCAAACCGCTCGCTGACCGCATGTCTCGACACTATTACGACATGGCACAACTGACCCAGCACGACGCCAAGGCGCACGCTTTGGCCAACCTCGACCTCTTGAGTGAAGTTGGCCACCACAAATCGGTGTTCTTCAAGGCGGCCTGGGCGAGATATGAAGACGCAAAACCGGGATCGCTTCATCTAACCCCAGGCAAAGACCTCGAGGCTGCACTCCGTCGGGACTATGCCGGGATGCGTGAGATGATCATGGGCGACGCGCCAAGCTTTGATGACGTGATGACCGCGATCGCGGCGCTGGAAGCAGAGATCAACGCAGCCTGACCTAGAAGCCAAATGAGTGCCATGAGCTATAGGATCCCGTTCTATAACTCATGAATGGCCTCAATTTGAGCGATAGAGCGCGATGTTT
This sequence comes from Litoreibacter sp., assembly GCA_026710325.1. Taxonomy (GTDB): domain Bacteria; phylum Pseudomonadota; class Alphaproteobacteria; order Rhodobacterales; family Rhodobacteraceae; genus Litoreibacter. The sequence goes on from JAPORH010000114.1 coordinate 4,275, forward strand.
GCCACTGGCATGTCATCCTACAGCCAGCCCAGCATCTTCCAGCTGCTCCCGGTCTGGCAGGTCCTGAAGTGATTCCAGGTCGAAGGCGACGAGGAACTGCTCAGTCGTCACATAGGTATAGGGCGCTCCGCGCCGCGGGGACCGCGGTCCAGTCCCTATCAGCCCACGCGCATGCAGCCGCCCGATCAAGTCGCGGCTGATCTCCTTGCCGAAGATGTCCTTCAGCCCGTCCCGGGTGATCGGCTGGTGATAGGCGATGGCGGCCAGCACAGCGACATCGTACTCGCGCAGGCCGAGGTCCTGCTCGCCCACATCCGCCGCCGTCCGGATCGCCGCTGCATAAGCCGGGCGCGTCCGCAGCATCCATCCACCAGCCACCTTGGCCACTTCGAAGGACCGCCCCTCGAGATCAGCCATAAGATCGTCGATCAACAGATCGACCGAGGCCTCCTGCCCGACCACCCGCGCGAGGTCCTCGCGCGGCACGGGCGAGGCGGAGGCAAAGAGCACGGCCTCAATCCGGCGCATCCATTCGCCCCAGCGCAGGTCGGCAGGCAACTCGTCCAGCTCGCGATCCAGCCCCTGATCTGCGTGATCCTTCGCCATCACTTAGACGCCGTAAAGCCGGAACGTGTCACGACCGCTCAGCTCGCGCACAGCTCCGAGCTCGACCAGCCGGTCACAGAAGCGGCGCGCGGCCCGACCGGACCGGAGCGAGGTAAGCGCAGTCGGAGCCACTGCATCCCAGCTCAGGAACAGCGCGACAGCCTCGTCGGATCCCTTTGCCCGGAGCTTCGGCGCAACCTCTCTCAAGCGAGCTGCACGTCGAGCCAAATCAGCGGCCTCCCGCGTCGCCTCGGTCGCAGCCGCCAAGATCGCTCGATGGCAAGCCAGCCGTAGCTCTTCACCCGACTTCCGCAGATCGGCCCGCTTGAGACCGAGCGCGAGGAGCGGTAATACATGGCTCCACCCGAGTGCTTGTGCCAATGCCGTATCCGCGAGCAACAAGGACGTAGAGTGGTCTCGCGGACGCTGCTGGATAACGGCTTGCAAAACGGCTGCGGCCCGCGCGACCGGCACCCCCCGCCCCGCGTCAAGCCACACAGCAATTTCCTCTGCGTCGATCGAGGGCAATGCGCGGCGTAGCACCCTCACTGAGATCGGCCGCTCCACCGCACGTCGCCAAGAGAGATACGTTTCGCCCCCGGGACCGGAGCTATCGCCGGGCTGCAGAAACGCCACTGCATCGCGCAATTCGCTGGCTCGTTCCGGACGTCCCTGGTGCGTCACACAGGCCTCCGCCGCCCTGAGCGCCAACCGTGCCCGGAGCAAGTTCTGGGGGACATTTTCCCAGCCCACCACAAGATGCAGATGGCTCAGGGCCGCGCCCGACAAAAACGCCACATCTTCAGAGGTTTCTGGCCGCGCCGAGGTGA
>JAPORH010000176.1 GCA_026710325.1 Litoreibacter sp.
CGGGCGCTTTCAAGCCCAAAATCGAAGGCTATTTCGCCGTGAGTCGTGTACCGTGCTCGTTGACCAAGAATTTCGAGTTCGAAAGGAATGCGGAGCTGGCGGCTTCAATGCGTGTCGAAGAGACGCAAGTCGAACGGCTCATGACTGCATGAGGTTGCATTTTGAAGGCAGAGAGCCGGATGGTATTTTTGGAGGCCAGGGCGTAGATGACAGGCCGCCAGCTTGCAAAAGAAGCACCGTTATAGGTTACAATGTTGTCAGTATACGTGACTCTATTGGTATCGCAGTTTGTCGCGACACCAACGTACCCGCCGCTCGGCTAAGGGTGCAGCTAAGTCGTAAAACGCATGGGCAAACTGGTTGTTCGGAAAAATTGACAGGCAACACAAACTCGGTCGGTCTTGGCGACTACACTGTCGATTGTCCGTTTTACATCGCTCAATTTGAACTGGGTAATACGCCCGAAACCAGACACGACAATATTGACCGGCTTGGTGGTGATATGGCGGCAGTTCCTCAAGGAGGCATTCCAGTCACTCAGGAGGTCGGGTGCAAGAACTTGTGTGAGCTAAGCCAAAACTGCCGAGCCTGGACCTTTGTTAAAGCAACAAACAGGTGCTTCATAAAGGACGAGGTGACAATAGGGCGCGTAAACGATTGTTGTGTTTCTGGCACAAAATTCTTTCAGAGGCCCTAGTTCCTCTTCGCTCAAAAATCACACAGCGCAATCTTCTTCTGTATTTTCTAGGACAAATACCATCGCATTGGCACCGAGGCCGGTGTTTGATCTTGTCAAACACTAGCGCCTCGATGCCGTCCCAAAATCATGTATGTGATCCTCGGCCTTTTTTATCGTCGATCGCCTTTTATAGGCTATAGCTTCGCCCGTCCCGGCCCTCCAAACAAACCTCTTTCCAAACCTGCGATTCCCGCCTATATGCACGGCTTCATCTGCGGCCCGACACCCTTGGAGGCAGCCGCGCTATTATTGGAGAATTCAGATGGCAAAAGAGATCCCTGATCTTGTAGTTGAGCCACGCGCGGGGACAGGCAAGGGGGCCGCCCGCGCCGCACGTCGTGCAGGCATGGTACCCGGTGTGGTTTACGGGGGCGGCGCTGACCCGCTGTCAATCCAGATCCCCTTCAACGTCTTGTTCAAGAAACTGAAGGACGGCCGCTTCCTGGCGACACTGTTCAACCTGAAGATGGAAGGCCAGGACGACGTCCGCGTGATCTGCCGAAACGTGCAGCGCGACGTGGTCAAAGACCTGCCAACCCATATCGATCTGCTGCGCCTGAAGCGCACCACCAAAATCGCGCTCTTCATCCCGGTTGAGGTTGTGGGCGAAGAGAACTCCCCCGGCATCCGCAAGGGCGGCGTTCTGTCCATGATCCGCCCAGAGGTTGAGCTGACCGTGACCGCGGCAGACATTCCAGACAGCATCACGATCGACATCTCCGAGCTGGAGATCGGCGAGAACGTCTCGATCTCCTCAGTGGCGCTGCCGTCAGGTTCAAAACCAACCATCGACCGCGACTTCGTGATCGCCACCTTGGCGGCCCCATCGGGTCTGTCCTCCTCCTCCGATGACGAAGAGGGTGAAGGCGAAGAGGCTGCAGAAGAAGCACCGGCCGAAGAGGCCGCAGAAGAGTAAGCACCTCTTGCTCTACCGCATTAGACCGGGCGAGACCCATTCGGGCCTCGCCCTTTTTTTGTTAACGCGCGCCTATACGGACAGACTTGCCGTCAAAGGTTTGCACCGACATCACCACAGGATCGGTTGGGTAGCACAGCGCCTGCTCCTCAAGCATGCCAATCGCGATTTGCTCGCCCATGCGCAGGCTGTCGTAATAGTCTGAGAAGTAATGCACCCCGGCCATATCCCGTCCAATGGAGATATTGGCCGCGAGCTTGTTGAGCTCGCCCTCAAGGGTGAGCGGGCATTTCAGCTTGGTGTCTTTGACCAACTCGCTGCCTGTCGCGTTCGGAGCATATTGCACAAAACTGTCGCTCGCATCCGGGTCGGGTCCGAAAAAGCCAATAGACACTTTGCCATTTTTGTTCCGTTCAACCAGTTTAGCGCCTGTGTCGAAGAAAGCTTTGAGCACAGTGACGCAAGCGCCTGCGACAGTCGCATGCCCCGCGGCGTAGGCCGGGTGCATAGGCGACCCTTCAGCGAAGGCCATTGGCAGGAGCGCTGTTTTTGTACCATCGTTCAAATGGCCGTTGTGGTCCTTGATCTCTTTGATCGTGTGATCAAGATCTTTGGCCATGTCTGACAGGATACCGCACAGCTCGGGATGCGCCGTTTCAATCGCGGACGCTTTTTCCAAACGCGCCGCCAGCACTTCGGGGCGGGCCCGAATGTGCAAATTGAACTTCTGGTAGCGTGCCGCTTTGAGTGCACGGGTCGCGACTTCGGTCACCAGTGACAGAATATGCGGCCCGCCGTAAAGCGCGAAGCCACCGGCATTCGGCTCAAGCGGCCCGCTTGTCGGGAAACTCTTACGCATGCCCGACAAATGGCTGAAACCGCTATCAAACGGCGCACCTTGCCCCAACAAAATCAGACACGCGTTCAAGTAAGCCTGATAGAGCGCATCAACGTGCACATAGGTCGCCAAATCGCGCGGCGTGCAGATGAAACGACGGGTGTCCGTGAACTTCTGACCACCGGAGGTGCCATTGGACTTGTTGACATCGCAGCCTTGCTGCACCTCATGCCATGGCGCCCAGTCGGTCATGTAGTCGTCTTTTTTCTCAGCTGCCGCGACCTTTTGGGAAACGAGCTGCGGGCCGTAAGCGATCTCCCCGGTGGCCGGGTTACTGCCATTGCCGATCCACATGAATTGCGAGAGGTAGTGCCCCACAGTCACTCCGGGGGAAGAACCCCGAAAAGCTGTTTGTGCATCGAGGGTCTTGGCGGCCTTCTTGGCGCGGGGGCGAACGGGGAAATCGGCCTTGGCGTAGGCCAACTTGTTCAACCGGTCGACGGAGGCTTTGACTTTTCCAGTGCCAGCGCCCGCAAAACTTGCAAGCGGCTCATCGCGCAACAGCGCGAGTTCATAGACCTCTGCCATCTCGAAATCGAGCTCGTCAGAGCCCAAAGCCGGGGCCGGGGCCATAGTGACAGCCTGACAATCTGGGCCCTGCAGATCATATGCGAGGCCCGCAGTGGGCGCTTCCCATTTGCGGCGACCATCTTCGCACATCGGGACGGGGACACGGTTGTTGAAAGCGTCAATAAAGCCATCATCAATAGCTTGGCGGAACGCCATGAAAGCTTGAGGATCATCCACCAATCCGGTTGCGGTGTCATGATCGAGCCCTTTGGTAAAGCTCATTAGATAGTGGCTGGTCGCGAATTTTTGCTCATCGCCGTTGGCTTCATGTTCGGGATGATTGCGATCTTTTGCGTTTTGAGCAGCGGACACGCGGGCTTGGAACGCGGAATCGCGTCGGTAAACAGACATCTTAAACTCCAATAACTACTTAAAAATAAGCTAATAAGACCCGGCCAAAATAAACCGAGTTGGCCAATGCTTAGCATAGAGACCGCGTAAAAGCCAAATTTTAAGCCTGCCCACACACTTATCCTGCGCGGCGGAACCCGACGATTGCGCCACGCGATAGGTCGGGGGCGTAGATCAAACCCGAACGCGAGAGGGTGTCGAATATGCGTTGGATCACCGTCTCTGGGTAGCGTTTAGGGTGCAGCTCCAGGGTGACAGCCCTTATGTGGTCGGGCCAGGGCGCGTCGAACAGGTCCGCCTCCGCCCCTTCAATATCCATCATGACAATGCTGGGCCTGTGCTCCGACAAGAGCTGCGGCAATGGCAGCACCGGCACTTTGACGCACGTCGGGTTTGGCCCGGCGACGCCTTTGACAGAAGCGGCCCAAAAGGCATGCCCGATACTAAGTGTCACCCGTTCCCCCGGCGCGCCCTGCCCCATGACGGCACCTTGCAAGGCAAGCGTTTCGCCGCAGCCATTGGCGTCGAGATTGGTGCGGATGACCTCCGCCAGGGCCGGGTTAGCCTCCACTGTGACCACGTTTTGGGGCCCCGCACGCTGACCGGCAAGGGCTGCGACATATCCAACGCCCGAGCCCAGATCGAGCATGCGGTCGCCCGGCTGCACGAGGGTTTTGACGGCGCGGGCCTCCGCCGCCTCGTACCGGCCGGTGTCCAACCGCTCGCGTATACGTTTGGTCATCAAGGGCGCAGGCACGCGCAGCTTGATCCCGTTCAGTTCGAATTGTGCCACTGGTCGAAACCCTGATATGCTGCACCCAAGTGTAGGCAGGGCGCGCGGCGCCCACAACAGGCGGGCGAGCGGCAATGAAACTCTTCGTGGGGCTGGGCAATCCCGGCACGAAATATGCGGGCAACCGGCACAATATCGGCTTCATGGCTCTGGACCAGATTGCAAGCGACCATGGGTTTTCGCCGTGGAAAGCCAAGTTTCAGGGGGAGATATCGGAGGGCAAGTTTGGCTCCGAGAAGGTTGTCCTTTTGAAGCCCACGACGTTTATGAACAAATCCGGCCAATCCGTGGGCGAGGCGATGCGGTTCTTCAAGCTCGAAAGCACCGATGTGACCGTTTTCCACGACGAGCTGGACCTCGCGCCAGCCAAACTGCGCTGCAAGGCGGGCGGCGGGCATGCGGGGCATAACGGGCTGCGCTCCATCCACCAGCATATCGGCCCGCATTACGACCGGGTACGCATGGGGATCGGCCATCCGGGCCATAAGGATGCGGTATCGGGCTATGTGCTACGTGATTTCGCGAAGTCGGAGCAGGACTGGCTAGATGACGTGCTGCGCGGCGTCTCCGACGGGGCGGCACATTTGGCCGACGGCGACACGGGGCGGTTTTTGAACGCGGTTTCCCTGCGGGTGGCGCCTGCGCGATCGTCGAACTCAAACCCGAAACCTAAACCCGAGGTGGCGAAGCCAGCGCCTGAGCCAGAGCCCGAAGACAGCCGCAGCCCGCTACAAAAGCTGGTCGATCGGTTCCGATGACCCGACTGGCGGAGGCGTTTCGCGGGCAGGCGCAGTCCTGCGCGCATCTTGGCTCACCCTTCATGGATCAGCTGATGCAGCTTCTGGCCGGGAAACTGGACCATGGTGGCCCCGTCATGGAGAGACTACGTGCCTGGCCGGGTGATGTAAGCAGCCGGGGGGCGTCGCTTCCATTGCGTTTGGCTGGTGGTTTGCACGCGCTGGTTCTAACGGGGAAAGCGCCCGAGCTTGCAGCGGTCTATCCGCCCAATGAGGTTGATGATGACATGCTTTGGCAAGGCGTCTCAGACGCGCTTGCGACGCATTCGGCATTTCTTCTGGATTGGCTGGAGCGGCCGCCGCAAACCAATGAGGTGCGCCGCTCGGTCGTTTTGATCCCGGCTGCGCGGCTTGTTGCGCAGCGGTTCGGACTTCCCCTGAGCCTCAGCGAGCTGGGGGCGAGTGCTGGACTAAGTAGAGTCAGGGAGAGGCGCGCCCTGCTGTAGGTGCGGGGAGTTGCTGTTTTCCGGTGGCTTTCGCCCTTTACCGGTGCCTCAATCCTCACCTTGGCCAC
>JAPORH010000164.1 GCA_026710325.1 Litoreibacter sp.
GTGGCCAAGGTGAGGATTGAGGCACCGGTAAAGGGCGAAAGCCACCGGAAAACAGCAACTCCCCGCACCTACAGCAGGGCGCGCCTCTCCCTGACTCTACTGGATACGTTCGCCACAGACAACCCTGGGTTTGCGAGCAAGCAAAGGCTTTGGAGTGCCTTGCAAGCGGCATTGGCACCGGTTCTAGAAGACTGCATCCTCCCCGCGCTACAAGAGGTGGTGCTTGCAGACGACAATCTGGGCCAAAGCTTTTCGCTCAACAAAACCGGCACCGAAAATCTGCTAGTTCAACCCCAGCTGCAGGAAAGCCTCTCCGCGATTGAGGGGTTCGCAGAAGCCAGCGCGCGCACGCAAGCCCAACTGCTCTCCGGTATCAAAGCCATGCTTGAGACAGTGCACCGAACCCGGATCGATGCCGAGATAGAGCTGGCCGCAGATACGCTTGCGGCCGCTGCGGAACCGGTGGAACCACTGCTCGACACGCCGTCATTCGAGATCTCGGACCTGCCAGATGTCGAAATCCCAGATACGATCGGGGTCACCGATGCCACGGCGCGGGCGCTGACCCTTACGATCAAGAATGAAAGCTTCCAGCGGGCATTGGCGGAGGCGAATTATATCCCAGCGACCGTGCCCGAGCTGTTGAAGGCAGAGGTTCGCGCGATCCTCGAACCTATTGCCAAGACCGAAGTCAGCAACGCCGTGAGCGACGATCTGAAGCTGATCGCCCCTGTGGCTGAAGAAAAATGGTCGCTCACGCCCGAGCTGATAAAAGCGATCCTTTCGATCCCGTCTGTCGCACTGGCAACGAATGAGCGCACCTCGCAAGATCTTGTTGCCCGTACCAAGGCAATTGCTGGCATCCAATATCCGAGCGCGCGATTGCTTGAGTCTGCATTGAAGACGGCTGAACCACTTTCTGGTGACAAGGTTGGTGAGCCCTTCTCTGAGTTCATGCTCGCTCGCCTGATCCGTGCGGCGCGAAAAGAAGTCTCTAACCCGGACGCGCCGCGTTTCAGCGTGCCGCTTGCCATTGAAGACTGTGCCTGCGCGCCTTTCCCGCGTGACAATGCAGAAGTCTACGGTTTCTACCCGTTCTGGTTCGCGCCGCTCCTCGAAGACACGGAAAATCTGAAGGAGGGAGAGGAGGCGCTTCAGCCTGAAAAAATCAACTACGAATTGATGACTCGCGTTGCGTTTTATGGGCTGGAGCTGGATTTCGATAACATCGAGCTGAAGGCCGAAAACCGAGAAGTCGTTTTGCAAAACGAGAACCGCTGGGGCGAAGCCAAGCGCCATTTCATCAACTCTGCCCACAGGCATCGGAGCGCCGTTGATGTGACATTCGATCTACGAAATTGGCAGGACTGGAGTGATCGCAATATCACGCAGGCCGTCGGCAAGATTTCCGCCCAGATGGCGCCCTTCAGACGCTTTCCCCGGCCTATCTTGTCATCTTTGCACGAAGGCCTGCCGACATTGTTCGATTCGGTGCAGGCTGATGGGCTTACGCTGATTTTCCATGGCTACGCCGCCAACAAGATCAGCCGGAAGGAGATGGAACAGCTGCTCGAGATTGTCGAGCGTGTCTATGAAGGCCTGCCTGACAGGAAAGCATTTGAAATCAATGTGGGCTTCGATTTTGCGATTTTGGATAATGAGCTCAGGAAACCTGTCTTTGACGAGCTGTTCGATCTGCTCGTTGACAAGACAATCATCGTTCAAAAGCAGGAGTTCGATGCCGACGGCAAGCCCGTCCCGTCAGCGGTCGTCGAAGTCGAGCGCGACACCGTGCGCATCATCAAGCGCATTCTGCTCTTTCTGGAGCGTGACACATCCGACACCAAGAAGGGGCTGCGGTTTCGCATGGAACAGGGTCTGTTTCAGGGCGAGCAACGCCGCCGCGTGTTGCGGTCGATCATTCCGGTTTTGCCACCGACGGCACATGAGTTTGTTCAAACTGCCGTTAAAGAAAAACGCGTTGCCGACCAACGCAAGACGTTCTCCCAATTCGAAGATGACGTGGTCTATTTCAACGACAATTTTGGTGGGATTGGGTTCTGGCCTGTCCCGAAACAAAACGATCCCGAGACGCCTGACCTGACCGATATCGTGATGGCAAGTTTCCACCCCAGTCCGGTGCCACCACTACTCGCAGGGTTTGAGACGCAGTTTGAGGCGACCTGTAACTGGGCTTGCCCCAGCCGTGCCTATATCGCGCTCTTTGCCATGCTACTTTTTGCGCTGACCAGCTTGGTGACATGGCGCTCCTACTATAACGGCTTTGTCGCGGATTTTGGCTTTCGGGTCCTGGCCTTTGGCTTCGTGGGCTTCGGCAACGCTGTCATCTTGGCCGCATTGTTGGTGCTCACCAACTGTGACCGGGCGTCTACCATGCCGAAATCCCTGCTTTATGCGTTTGCTGCGGCTCTGGCGATTTTGATCTTAGGTCATCTGATCCAACGGGCGCGGCGAGGCCCCGACCCGTAGCCTAACGCGGCATTGGGTTGGACGCAGTTTTGTAAGGCATCCAATCCGTGATCTCAGGGTAGTATTGCTTGCGCCAGGCCCGCACGCGCGGGTTCATGATGCGTCGGAAAAGCGGCGGGATCATCGCGGCAATCGTCATCACGGGGTAACCATGCGGCAGCTGCGGCGCTTCGTCCGTGTCATAGGTTTGTAAAAGTGGGAAGCGCCGGTCAGGTTTGTAGTGATGGTCTGAATGGCGTTGCAGGTTGATCAGCAGCCAGTTTGACGCCTTTTGCGCGGCATTCCAGCTGTGGCGGGGTTTGACATGTTCATACTTGCCGTCGCCCAAGTGTTTCCGGGTGAGACCGTAATGCTCGATGTAGTTGACCAATTCCAGCTGCCAGATGGCCACGAAAGCTTGGAACACAAACAGCCCCACGCCGAGCCAACCGCCCACGAGGAAGGCGATGACAAGGAACATGAGTTGCAGTGCGCTGTAGCGCCAAAAGGGATTCTTGAAGCTTGTTGCTGGTAGGCTCTTGCGCGCGAGGAGCTTCGTTTCCGCCTCCCAAGCGGTTTGCGGGCACTCTTTCAAGACGCGGAAGAAGAAGCGATGAAAGCCTTCATTGTAGCGCGCCGTAACAGGGTCTTTGGGCGTACCGACGTAGCGGTGATGGTTCAACAAATGTTCTGACCGGAAATGGCTATAGAGCACCGAGGCCAGTAAAAGGTCTGCCAGCCAACGCTCTAACTTGTTCTTCTGATGCATCAGCTCGTGGCTGTAATTGATCCCGATGGCGCCGGTGACGACGCCCACGCCGAAGAACAGCCAAATCACCTCCCGCGTGGAAAGATGCTCGGCATTCAGCGCGTAGGCCATAGTTCCGTAGATAACTGCCAGCTGGATGGGCAGCCAAAGCATGGTGATGGCGCGGTACCAGAACAGTTCCTGCTCGCTCGTCTCTAGATCTGCGTTTTCTTTGTCGAGCCCGACGAACGCGTCAAGAATAGAGAACATCCCCCAGCCATAGAGCGGGATCAGCGCGATGGTCCAACCGCCCTGGGTCGCCGCGATAATCACTAACGGGATCAACGCAAGCGACAATGCGAACGGTGCCGCGTTGCTGAATTTAGAGACCTCAGCGGGGGATTTGGTGGCCATGGTGTTCAAGTCTGTCCCTCCCAACTTAAAGGAAGGTTAGCTCAGGCCTGCTTTTTGCTCAATTCAACGAAAGCTGAGGCGACGCGACGTCATAAACCTTGCGCATGACTGTCGGTAGGCTGGCTGGTTTGAATTCCCGATGCGGGATGAAGCGCCCCGAAACAGGCTCTGTTTCGGCCCAACTGACCATAATTCGTAGCTTCAAGTGAAAATGAGTGAAGGTGTGGCGCACCTCCACCCCGGTGTCTCGCCACTCGGCTACAAGCGGTGGATTGGGTTGCGGCGCATCGCCCCACTCAGATCCGGGCCAGCCAAGCATACCGCCCAACAGCCCCTTTTCGGGCCGTGTTTCTAGCAGCCACGCTCCGTCTGTGCGGCGCGCGACATAGGCAATGCCATGGCGTGTTGGTTTCACCTTTTTGGGCAGTTTCTTGGGGAGTTCTGCGGCGACGCCCTGAGCGCGGGCGATACACGGGTCGCGCCAAGGGCAGATGCCGCAGGCAGGCGATTTTGGCGTACATATTGTTGCGCCCAAATCCATGACAGCCTGATTGTAATCCCCTTGGCGGGAAGACGGCGTCAGTTCTTCCGCGCGCTCGGTCAGCTCTGGTTTGGAGGTCGGCAGGGGTGTCTCGATTGCAAAGAGCCGGGACATGACCCGCTCGACATTGCCATCGACCACGGTGGCCTGACGGTCAAATGCGATGGAGGCGATGGCAGCAGAAGTATAAGGCCCGATGCCGGGCAGCTTTTGCAGTTCCGCGACCGTGTCGGGAAAGGTTCCGTCATGGTCTGACGCAACAACCCGCGCGCATTTCAACAGGTTACGCGCGCGGGCGTAGTAGCCAAGCCCGGCCCAGGCGGCCATCACGTCAGCATCGTCGGCGGCGGCAAGTTCAGCCACAGTTGGCCAAGTGGATACAAACTTGATGAAGTAGTCTTTAACCGCCGCAACAGTGGTCTGCTGCAACATGATCTCGGACAGCCAAACGTGATAAGGATCCGGCCGAACACCGGCTTGCTTTTCGCCCGGCATCACACGCCACGGCATTTTCCGGGCATGCACGTCATACCAGTCCAGTAAGACCAAAGCGTCAGGCGTGTCACGCAAAGTTTATCGCTCCGTTAGTGGTGTTCAGGTGCTTCACAGCAGGGTGATCGGTAATGTAGAGGAAGGGAAGTGAAAGGACAGCATGGCGACCAAGCAGACATTTTCCAAACCGGGGCGCGCGCCAAGGCGCCGGCGCGGCTTTGCGCAGATGTCGGGCTTGATCAAAACGCCGGTAAAAACGGCTGGCGAAAAGCGCGGTTTTGCCGTGATGCGGCTCCTGACGCATTGGGAAGAGATTGTCGGCCCCGACCTGGCCCGGATCACAACGCCCGTGAAGATGGGATATTCACGCGACGGGTTCGGGGCAACGTTGACGATATTGGCGACCGGGTCAAACGCGCCAATGGTGCAAATGCAGCTTCCACAGATACGCGAGCGGGTGAACGCCTGCTACGGATACTCGGCGATCAGTCGTGTATCGATCACGCAGACCGCTCCGGTCGGGTTTCACGAGGGGCGTGCACGGTTCGAGCATGCGCCCGAACCGGGTCCTGCACCAGTGAGCGACGAAATCAAAAAAGCCTCGGCCGATTTGGCTGAAGGTACTCAAGACGAGGGTCTAAAAAGGGCAATTGACCAACTTGCCCAGAATTTTTTGCAGCGCCAAGGCGCGAAAGAAGGGAACTAGAATGAATCGCAATACCCTATTGTCTGGGGCCGTAATCCTAGCAGCGGCAGTTGTCGGCTTCCTGATCGTGGATCGCCCGTCAAACCTGGAGCTGCCAAGTACCGCGGCGCAAGCCCAGACCACAGATGATGCCGAGATCGATACTTCAATCGTTCAGGAAATGGTTTTGGGTGAGGAAGGCGCTCCGATCACCTTTATCGAATATGCATCCTACACATGTCCGCATTGCCAACGGTTCCACAAGGATGTCTTCCCGCAGCTGAAGGCGGACTACATTGATACCGGCAAAGTTCGTTTCATCTACCGAGAGGTGTATTTCGACGGACCCGGCCTTTGGGCCGGTATGACAGCGCGTTGTGGCGGCGAGGAGCGGTTCTTCGGCATGGTCGACCTGATCTATGAGAACCAGCAAAGCTGGACCCAAGGTGCGCCGGCTCAGGTCGCAGCCAATCTGAAGAAGATGGGCAAGCTTGCTGGAATGAGCGATGAGCAGCTGGACGCCTGCCTGCAAGACGGTGAAAAAGCTCGCGCGATGATGGCGCTTTATCAGCAGAATGCTGAGGCCGATGGCGTGCGCGCAACGCCGAGCTTTGTCATCAATGGCGAATTGCAGGGCAATATGGCCTACCCGCAGCTCAAAGAGCTGCTGGATTCAATGCTCTAAAGTGTATCTAGGAGCGCGTCCAACGCGCTCCAATCCTCGATTTGCAGTCTGACCGGAACGGTCAGGACTTGAGACCTGAAAGACGCGGGCAAACGCACCGCGTCTTTTTCTGTTGTGACAAGCTGCGCGCCAAGACTAGCCGCTTGATTGGCCAGCCGCGTCAAAAGCGCGTCTGAAAAAGGCTGATGGTCGTCCAGACCTTCTTGCCCGACAAGATCAGCGCCCAGCCCGCGCAGCGTCGCGAAGAATTTTTCCGGCATGCCGATGCCAGCGAAAGCAAAGACGCGCAGCCCGTCCCAATCCATTCCCGTTTGAAGCGGATGAAGTTGGCCTTTGAGATGCGGCAGGTCGTCGGGAAAGCTATTCAGCCCGGCAAAACGGTCCTGCGCCTTGCGAGTCCCGATGGTGAGCAGCGCATTTGCGCGGGCAAGTCCTGCGGCGACGGGTTCGCGAAGCGGGCCTGCCGGCAAGACGCAGCCATTGCCAAAGCCACGCACTGCGTCTGCGACAACAATCGAAATATCCTTGTGTAGAGCCGGGTTTTGATGCCCGTCATCGAGCAAGATCATTTCCGCGCCGGCGTCAGCCGCAGCCCGGGCCCCAGCGGCACGGTCTTTGGCCACCCAAACCGGCGCGAAAGCAGACAGCAGTAGCGGCTCGTCCCCGACCTCGCTTGCCTTGTGTTTCCGTTCATCCACCCGAACAGGCCCTTCGAGACTGCCGCCATAGCCGCGGCTGACGATGTGTGGGGTCATGCCGCGGGCAATCAGATGCTCGGCGATCGCGATGGTCGTTGGGGTTTTTCCGGTTCCGCCTGCGTTAATATTGCCCACGCAGATCACCGGGATATCAAGCTTGAACGGTGACCCGTTTTTCAGACGCCGCGCTGTTCCGGCCGCATAGATCGCCCCTAGTGGGGAGAGCAGTCGCGCCCGCACGCCTTTGGGTTGATACCAAAACGCAGGCGTCCTCACTTACGCATCTCCACTTTGTCGATCAAATCGGCCAGGAACTCAAAAGCGCGCTCGGTCGCGTTGGCACCGCTCGACGTCACCTCCCACGCCGCATGCGCAAGCTGCGCGGCCTTGTCAGGCTCCAACAGGTGTACAACCTGCTCGCCCAGCTCGGTTGCATTTCGCACAAGCCGCGCCCCGGCTGCCTCATCCAGCCGGTTGAAAATGTCCTGCGCGCTTTCCACATGGGGCCCGTGTAAAATGGCAGAGCCCAATGCGGCGGGCTCATACGGGTTGTGGCCCCCGATCTCTGCAAGCGACCCGCCCAAGAATGTGACCGGAGCCAAACGGTACCAGAGCCCCATTTCCCCCATCGTGTCGGCCAGAAAAATCTGAGTTGCCGGGTCCGGGTCGCGCCCTTCAGATCGCAAACAGATATTCCAGCCATCAGATCGCAGCGTCGCCGCAATCTCTGGCGCGCGTTCCGGATGACGCGGCGCAATAATCAATAGCAACCGGTGAGATGTTTTGAGCGCGAGACGGTGTGCCGCGGTTGCGCTTTCCTCCTCCCCCGGATGGGTGGATGCGGCGAGCCAAACAGGCCTCGTTTTGAAAAGTTCTGCCAATCGCATGCGCTCGGCTTCGTCATGGGGAAGAGCGCCGCTGGCGGCTTTTAGCGATCCCGTTGATTCCAAACGGTTGCGGGCCGCGCCAAGGCGCCGAAGCCGAAAGGCGGTTTGTTCATCTTGCACAAAAATCTGGTCGAAGCAGCGCAGCACCGCGCGCGAAATACCCGGAAGCCAACGCCAGTTTTCATGCGACTTCATCGACATGCGCGCGTTAAGCAGGAACATCTCCGCGCCGCTCTTTTTGGTAAGAGTGATCAGCGATGGCCACAACTCGCTCTCGGTCCAAACGGCGATGTCAGGCCGCCAGTGATCAAGAAATCGTTGCACATAAGGGCGCAGGTCGAGCGGTACGAATTGATGAATGGTCTGGGGCGGCAGGCGGGCCTCCAGCAAATCTGCGGAGGTACGGGTGCCCGTGGTGATCAACGCATGGACTTGCGGAAAATCGTCCTGGATTTGCTCGATCAAATTCAGGAGCGACAGGGACTCCCCCACGGAGGCCGCGTGAAACCAAAGCAAAATCCCCTCTGGTCGGGGCTTGGACGCGATCCCGCGACGCTCATCAATTCGGTTTTCATCTTCTTTGCCCTGCGCAAGCCTGTTGGCAAGTTTGCGCTCCGCAAACCCTTCTAGCCTGTCGGTCAGGGACAGATAGAGCGCGAGCCCGGGCGAAAGGCCCATTGGGTGCTCCTATTCCAGCTCTTCGGTGAGGCTGGCCGGTTGCTCCTCGTCGCGCAGGCGGTGGATATGGGCGATGAAGTAGCGCATATGGGCGTTGTCCACGGTGCGATGCGCCGCCGATTTCCAGGCGTCATAAGCGGTTTGGTAATCGGGAAACATGCCCACAATGTCGATGGCTTCGACGTCTTTGAACGCGTTTTTGGTGGGGTCGATCAGCTCGCCGCCGAATACAAGATGCAGCCGTTGTGCCATGAAGATGTCTCCGTTTCATTCTGTGCGGCGAACATAGGCCAATGCCTTTCCGCTTAACAGGGCTACGCGCGAATTTCAGCGCGGCGGTGCCAGTCTTCCCAGAATTTGCGGATGCAGACCCGCACCAGCTGCCACGCAGCCCAAGGTTTGCGGCATCGCATTGTTGAACCGCAATGGTTTGCCGGTCATGTCGGTGGCCGTTCCACCAGCTTTCCGCACCAGCAGCTCACCTGCCGCGATGTCCCACTCCCAACAGGGGCGCAGCGTGAGCATGGCATCGAAACGACCCTGCGCAGCAAGGCTCAACCGATAGGCTAGCGATGGCCGGAAGTGCCGCTTGAGCGGCGGGGCGCCATGCAGCCAATGCTCTGGTTTCATATTCGACTTCGCCGCAAGCACGGTGGCGTCTTCGATCTGTAGCCGTTTTGAGCTTTCAATCGGTGTGCCGTTTAGCCGTGAAACGTCACTATTTGAGGCGGTATAGAGCCTATCCATCATGGGAACGTAGACCGCGGCGGCAATAACCTCGCCGCGCTCAGCAATGGCGAGGGAATGGGACCAGGACCTTTCGCCTGCGATGAAGGCACGCGTGCCATCGATGGGGTCAACGATGAACACGCGCTCGGCCTCTTGTCGCGCGCTATCATCCTCTGTCTCTTCTGACAGCCAGCCATAGTCCGGGCGTGCGGCGCTAAGCTCCTGCCGCAACATAGTGTCGATCTCAAGATCAGCTTGAGTTACAGGGCCCTGCCCGCCGGATTTGTCCCAAACCTCCGGGTCGCTTTGAAAATACCGTTTCCCGATTTTGGCTGCGGCAAGCGCTGCGTCGCTGAGAAGTGTCAGGTCATCAGTCGCCGGCAAGGATCAACCCCTCAACCGCCAGACTTGGAACGACCCGGCTCAAGTGTGTGCGCGCATCATTTGCCGGGCGGATCGTCATCAGCATCTCAAGCAGATTGCCCGCGAGCGTGCATTCGTTGACCGGGTAGGCGAGCTCCCCGTTCTCCACCCAGAAACCCGACGCGCCACGAGAATAATCGCCTGTGTTAGGGTTGATTGTGGAACCGATCATCGATGTCACCAAAAGCCCGGTGCCCATGTCTTTCAACATCTCGTCGAGGCTTTGGTCCCCTTGCGTCAGGCTTACATTGGACAGTGAAGGGGAGGGTGGCCCACCCGTGCCGCGCGACGCGTTCGCCGTGCTTTCCATTCCAAGCTTGCGTGCATTGGCCAGATCAAGGGTCCAGCCTTGCAAGACGCCATCACTTACAATCGCGCGTTTGGCGGTCTTCAAGCCTTCCCCGTCAAACGGGCGGGAGCTTGAGACGCGCGGGCGTAGCGGGTCCTCGATCACATCGAAGCCCTTGGGAAGCACCTGCTCGCCTAGTTTGTCTTTCAGCCAGCTCGACCCACGCGCGATCATGCTCCCATTGGCAGCGGTCAGAAGATGCCCGATCAGCGATGACGCAATCCGTTCCTCAAAAATCACAGGAAAGGCGCCGGTCTTTGGCTTGCGCGCACCGGCGCGCTGCACTGTACGTTCACCTGCTATACGCCCGATGGTTTCGGGGTCAGGTAGGTCGGCCTGATAGATGCGGCTTTCGCCGAAATAGTCCCGTTCCATCCCCGTGCCTTCGCCGGTGATCGCCACGCAGGAGGTTGATCTGCTGGAGCGTCGATACCCGCCGCTAAACCCTTCGGAGGTTGCAAGCTGGATTCGTCGACTGCTGTAGCTTGCGCTTGCCGACTGGACTTGAGCCACGCCTGCAACGTCGAGTGCGGCGGCTTCGGCTCGGCGTGCATCCCCTTCCAACGCGCCCGCTTCCGGCTCTGGGCTATCGTCAAATAGGTCTAGCCCCTCGGCATCTCGTTGTGGCGAGAGCTGCTCGGCAGTTGCGAGGCCAATATATGGATCCTCTGGCGCTTCGCGGGCCATGAAAACCGCGCGTTCGGCAACTTCGCGTAGCGTATCCGGGTCGATGAGAGAGGAGGAAACACAAGCCTGCCGCTGCCCCACCAGAACCCTAAGACCAACATCGACGCCTTCCGCGCGTTCGGCATGCTCAAGCTTGCCCCCTAAAACGTCGATAGAGACGGCAGTTCCATCAATCGCGATCACGTCAGCCGCATCCGCACCGGCTTTCTTAGCCAGATCGAGCAGGTTTTCGGTAAGTTCGGAGAGAGGTCGCGTCATAAGAGGGCCTTTTACTGCGGTTGCAAGGGAGGTAGTCCCCTAAGGCAGGCGGCGCAAGTCATGTGCACCCAATTTGCCCGCGTCCTAAAGATGCGCCCGGCGATGAAAGGAACGACAATGATCGAACACTCCCGCGAGGGCGACCTTCTCCATCTGACCCTAAACCGGCCAGAAAAGGCCAATTCGTTGACGGCTGACATGCTTGAGGCTTTGGTGAAGGGTGTGCGGGGTTTCGACGGCAAGGTGCTTGTCCTGACAGGAGTGGGCAAGGTCTTCAGCGCTGGTGCAGACTTAGATGCCGCCAAAGCGGGCCTTGCCATCAGCCCGCTTTGGGAAGAGCTATCGGGCGCGATTTATGATTTCCAGGGCCTCAGCATCGCCGCCCTGAACGGGACTTTGGCAGGCGGTGCTTGCGGTATGGCCTTGGCCTGCGATTTGCGCATCGCGGTGCCGGAGGCAAAAGTGTTTTATCCGGTGATGAAACTGGGCTTTCTGCCTCAGCCAAGCGACCCGAAGCGAATGGCCGCTTTGATCGGCCCCGCACGGGCCAAGATGATCCTGATGGCCGGGGCAAAGATCACCGCCGAAGAGGCGTTGGCTTGGGGTCTTTTCGATCAGATCGTCCCGCGCGAAGCGCTGATGGAGACCGCCCATCAGTTGGCGACAGATTGTCTTGGTGCTGATGCTTCCCACGTTTCGGCTATCAAGCAAATGATCCGTGCCTAGTGCACTGGTCGTAGGCGCCGGGCCCGCTGGGCTCATGGCAGCGCAAGTCATGGCCGAGGCCGGGCTGGCAGTTCGTGTTGTCGACCAGAAGCCTTCTGTCGCACGAAAATTCCTGATGGCGGGCAAGTCAGGGTTGAACCTGACAAAGAATGAAAAAGACGCAGATTTTCTGCGCGGCTATGGCAAAGACGCCCAATGGCTGTCGCCAATGATCGACGCTTTCGGGGTGGCCGAGGTTATGGACTGGGCCGAAGGTCTAGGGCAGGAGATTTTCACCGGCAGCACGGGCCGTGTGTTCCCCAAGGCAATGAAAGCCTCCCACCTTTTGCGCGCGTGGCTTGCTTATCTGGAAGAGCTCGGGGTCGATATCGCGACAAGACGCGCATGGATAGGTTGGGAGGGCGATAGCCTCGTTTTCGATGCGCCTGACGGTCGAGAAACGATCGCTCCCGATGTGGTTGTTTTTGCGCTTGGAGGCGGTAGTTGGGCAAGGTTAGGGTCTGATGGCGCTTGGTTGGAGCCGTTCGGAGGCGACGACATCCCTGTTCGAGGGTTCGAGCCTTCAAATACCGGTTTGTGCTTGGACTGGTCAGAGCACATGGAGCGCCACTTTGGGTCCCCGGTGAAGAATATTGCCCTACGTGCAGGCGAACTCCGCAGTCGCGGAGAAATCGTGATTACAAAATCCGGAATGGAAGGGGGCGGCGTCTATCCTCTTACACCAGCGTTGAGGGTGGGAGCCGCGCTACAATTGGATTTTCTGCCTGATTTAAGCGAGGCTGCAATTTCGAAGCGCCTCTCGCGCCCACCCGGAAAAATGAGCACAGGAACCTATCTACGCAAAACTCTGAAGCTGGACCCTGTCAAAATAGGATTGCTGAACGAAGTGTTGCGCCCGCTGCCGAAGGGGGCCGACCTTGCTGCCAAAATTAAGGCTCTGTCGTTACCGGTTCTTGGTGTGATGCCCTTGGATCAGGCGATTTCGACGGTTGGGGGTGTCATGCGCGAGGCAATCAATGGGGATTTGATGCTCAAAGCGCGCCCTGGGAACTTCGTGGCTGGAGAGATGCTGGATTGGGACGCGCCGACCGGCGGGTACCTGATCACGGCTTGCCTTTCTACCGGCGTTTGGGCGGGAAAGGCAGCGGCGCGATACGCCCTGCGCTAGGCAGATTTTTCGCGGGTCCGAAGGTAAGTGTCGCGCTTTCGCATGCGGTCCAGATAGTCCGACAATTTGGGCTCTGAGATGCCGAATTTCGCGGTAATGGCCCAGCCCAGGCAGTGGGTCAGCACGATATCCGGTATACTAAGGCTGTCCCCCGCAACAAAGTTGCTCTCCCCCATATCGCGCACCAGTGCTGCCTCGGAGCGCGCGAATTCCCATTTGAGTGCGTCTTTGATTGACGCGACACGCCTTTCTTCAGGGAGTACGAAGCTGTGTTTCGCAGCGGTCCAAAGCAGTGAGTCGAACTCATCGAGAATGCGCTGGGTCATTGCGTCCTGCCGCGCGCGCTCCAACGATCCGGGCGGCGCTGTCAATGCGCCGTGTTTGTCAGCGAGATATGTCAGAATGGCCGTCGAGTCCGAAAGCACCGCCTCGCAATCAATAAGCACTGGTATCTTCCCATGCGGATAATGCGTTCGCGCCTCTGCGCTTTGGGGCATTGCCGCGATCTGCTCATAAGGTTGGCCAAGCTCTTCCAACATCCAAAGCACGCGAAAAGCGCGGCTGTGAAGCGTTCCGATAACCCTATACATGCGTCAATTCCTCGCCATCATGGCCAAGCGAATAAGGGCGCGTTCCATCACTGCCATTTGCGGCACCGGCTGGGCGGAACGCAGTTGAAGATCGGTGTCAACCAGCAATTTCAGAGCCTGTTCCAGCTTCAAAGAGCCCCAGCCACGGGCTTGGCGTGCCATCCGATCCTTGCGCATATAGGGCACAGGCGGGCGGGCGCGGGCGAGGCCAGCCTCCGGCCCGCCTGGGTCCGAGGCTGCGACATAGAGTTTGCGAAAATGCTGATTGGCTCCGATGCACAAGCGCACCGGTTGCACGCCTTGGCCCTCAAGCTTGTTCAGGATCGGACCGATTTCAGCGAAACGGCCTTCGGCGACAATGTCGATGGCATCATCAAGCGCAGCTTCAGTGATCACAGGGGCGCAGTTGCCAACGTCTTCTGCGCTGACCGGTTTGGTATCACCAATTTTATAGAGGCTCAGTTTCTCGACCGTTTGACGAAAATCTCCGGGGTCAAGAACGCGGCCCAGATCAAGGAGATCTGACATCGCCTCCTGGCTGATGTCGGACACACCGGCCTTTCGCAGCTCGCTTTCAATCTCGTCGCGGCCGGGAGGGTCAGCGTAGATAGCAGTGGCGTATGCGTTGGCATGTCCTTCGAATAGTTTGCGCAATTTGGATGTCGGCTTGAGTTGGCCAGCGGTCACAACAACGGTCGCATCGCCTTCTCGCCATTCGGTCAAAGCGGCCTCAATACCTTTGAGCGCGGTGTCGTTCGCCTCCTCCACGAAGGCGACACGCGGGCCGGGGAAGAAACCCTGCGCCGTGATCGCATCAAGGAGCTGCGCAGGCTCTTTACGCAGGTCGGAGGCGGGGATCCGTGTAAGCCGCATCTCGTCATCGCCGTTGGGGCCTATGAGGTTGGCAATAAGCTCTTGTCGCTTGAGGGCAATGCGCATCGCGTCTGGGCCGTAGATCAACACACCAGCCTTTTTAGGGTCTGGTTTCGCGAAGAAAGCGCGCGCATCGCGGGCGTTGAGCTTCATTACAGCTGTCCGGCGATCAGCATTTTGGACACGATTTTATCGGCCAAGGCCACCATCAAACGGGCGCGCGCGTCGCGTGAAGCGGCCAAGGTTGCGACGGGTTGCTCCGATGCGGAATAAGCCGTGAAGGTGCTGACCCGGTCGCTCAATACTGGCTTGTTTGTCGCGATTTCCCGCAAAACGAAATCGGCCTGACCCAACACATTGTAGCGTTCGATATCGTTGGTTCCGGTGATCGCAAGACCTTCTTCTGAGATGTCGAGACGAACAGTAAGCCCGTATTGCGGGTCCGCTGCGCGCCCTAGACGCAGCTCCAACTGCTCATTCAGCTGGAACATATTGCGCGTCGCTGGGTCGTCGAGCTTGACGGCACCGCGCAGGTTGGAAGCCGAGCCGCGCTCGCCGTAAACCGGCTCAAACCCGCAGGCGGAAAGCGCTGCGACGCTGAGTAGAACGGTGCGTCTAGATAACGACATTGATGATGCGCCCCGGAACCACGATCAGCTTTTTCGGGCTGCCGCCGTCCAAAGCCTTGATCACAGCTTGATCGGCGAGCGCGATCTTTTCAACCTCTTCCTTTGGAAGATCGGCGGGCACCTGAACTTCGGAGCGGCGCTTACCATTGATCTGGATAGGTAGAGTGATGATGTCTTCTTTGAGCAGGCTCTCATCCGCTTCGGGCCATGGGGCCTGAGCGATCAGGCCTTCGCCGCCAAGATGCTGCCAGATCTCTTCAGACAGGTGCGGGGTCATGGGCGACATGAGTTGGGCCAGGATTTTGACAGCCTTCCGCTTCGCGCCAGGACCCGCCTTGGATTTGGAGATCGCGTTGGCGAACTCGTACAACCGGGCCACGGATTTGTTGAAGCCAAATGTCTCGATACCCATGGTCACGTCATGGATCGCCTTGGCGCATTCGCGTTCCAGCGCCTCATCCGTGTCATCGCCATCGCCGAGATCGGCGGCAAGACGCCAGACACGGCCAAGGAATTTCCATGCAGCTTCCGCACCAGACGCGGTCCATTCCACGTCCCGTTCAGGGGGCGAGTCGCTCAACACGAACCAGCGCGCCGTGTCAGCGCCGTATTGGTCGATTATATCGACTGGGTCGACCACGTTTTTCTTGGATTTCGACATTTTGGCGGAGGGAATAACCTCTACCTTCTCGCCCGTGGCACGCAAGGTCGCGTTCGCCTCATCCACATCCTCCGGCAGGTGGTAGACGGGGCGGCCATTGGTGTCGCGCGTTTGGTAGATTGCGTGGGTCACCATGCCTTGGGTGAAAAGCGCGTCGAAGGGCTCTGACGCAGATTTAGGCAAGTGACCCGTCACATTCATCGCGCGGGCGAAGAAGCGGGAATATAGCAGGTGCAAAATCGCGTGCTCGATGCCGCCGATATACTGGTCGACATTCATCCAGTATTCGGCATCCGCCTTTTCGGTCGGGGTCTCCGCACGCGGGGCAGTGAACCGCGCGTAGTACCATGAGGAATCGACGAACGTGTCCATCGTGTCCGTTTCGCGCTTGGCGGGCTTGCCGCAGGCGGGGCAGGGCACATCGCGCCAGGTTGGGTGGCGGTCGAGCGGGTTGCCGGGGACGGAGAAATCAATCGCCTCGTTGCCATTGTCATAAGGCAGCGCGATCGGCAGATTTTCTTTCTTCTCAGGCACGACGCCGCAATCATCGCAATGCACAACCGGGATTGGGCAACCCCAATAGCGCTGGCGGGAAAGTCCCCAGTCGCGCAGGCGGAATTTCACCTGGCCTTTGCCAAGGTCATGTTCCTCAAAATAGTCAATCGTTGCGTCGATGCCGTCTTGGCTGGTTGCCTCTGACAATCCGGCAAAATGGTCGATATAGACAACCATTTCAGTCTTGGCTGGGACGAGGGCCTCGTTTTCAACCTCGACCTCTTCGCCCGGCATGTAAAATGCATTCTGGACGCCCAGCCCGTATTTTCGCGCGAAATCAAGGTCGCGTTGGTCATGCGCCGGACAGCCAAAAACCGCGCCGGTGCCGTAGTCCATCAACACGAAGTTGCCGACCCAGACGGGCAATTCGATGCCCTCATAAATCGGGTGTTTGACAGTGATGCCGGTGTCGATGCCCTTCTTCTCGGCCTTTTCCATCGCGGCCTCTGTCGTGTCCATCTTGCGGCATTCGTCGATGAAATCGGTCAGCTCGGCATTACCTTGTGCCAGGGCGCGCGAGACGGGATGTTCGGGGGAGATCGCAATAAAGCTGGCACCGCGCATTGTGTCGGGGCGGGTGGAGTAGCACAGGATCGGCTCCCCGCCATCTGTCGGGTGGAACGGGATCTCGATACCGCGCGATTTGCCGATCCAGTTCGTCTGCATCAGCTTGACCTTTGCGGGCCAATTGTCGAGCCCGTCGATGGCCTCCAAAAGCTCATCGGCCATGGAGGAGATGTTGAAGAACCACTGCGTCAGCTCGCGACGTTCCACCGGAGCATCTGACCGCCAGCCTTTGCCGTCGATCACCTGTTCATTGGCCAGAACCGTCATGTCCACTGGGTCCCAGTTGACCATGGCGTTTTTGCGGTAGACGAGGCCCGCTTCCAGCATGTCGAGGAAGAGCGCCTGCTGCTGCCCGTAATATTCCGGGTCGCAGGTCGCAAACTCGCGGGTCCAGTCAATGGACAGCCCCAAAGGCTTCATCTGCCCACGCATCGCGTCGATATTGCTGTAGGTCCAGTCCTTCGGATGACCGCCCGACGCCATCGCGGCGTTTTCCGCCGGCATCCCGAACGCGTCCCACCCCATCGGGTGCAGCACGGAGAACCCGCAGGAAGATTTGTACCGCGCGATTACGTCGCCCATCGTGTAGTTGCGCACATGCCCGATGTGGATGCGGCCGGACGGGTAGGGAAACATCTCCAACACGTAGTATTTTGGTTTGGAAGGGTCGCGTTTGGCCAGAAAGGCCTCGGCCTTGTCCCAGGCTTGCTGCCATTTCGGTTCGACGGTGCGGGCGTTGTAGCGGGACATGTGTTTTCCTCGAGAAACGAAAAAGGCCGGGCGAGGGGCCCGGCGCTTTATTATGTGCGGATTGAAGCCGGGTCTAGAGCTTGGTGTCGCGAATGCGAAGCTGGCGCGCGCGCGATAGTATTGCGTCTTCGATTGCGCGGATGGTCTCAGCGCTTACAGCGGCGCCGCCTTGGCCTTGCAACGCTACGCGCAGGGAGCGTGCATCAAGTGCAGGGTCCGTGATGTAAATCGTGGCGCGGTAGGCACGGCTGCCACCCGCTGGACGGCCAAACCCGGTAGAAATTGTGCCGGTGAAGGGATCAGCGCGCTGGATTGGCATGAAGTTCAGCACATCCAGCGACGCGTTCCACAAATATTTGTTCACCCGTAGCGTCACATTTGGATCGTCGCGATTCTGAAAAAGGTCAAAAATGGAATCGCCGCGCTCCGCCGCAGCCTGGCGCGCGGGGCTGTCGAAATCGCGGACAAAACTGTCGTCTGATTCTGAGGGGCGATCCGAATTTGCCGATCCACCGGAGTTGAAGAGGCCGCACCCCGCGAGCATGGCGATCGAGGCAACAGCACAAAGGCGAGAGAGTGTGTTTGCGACTGACATGATGCCCCGACCCCTTATTATATAGGCTTTTGAAACTCTTATCGGACCTAACACTGGGTCACAAGAAATATGTGCGTTGTGCGTCTTTACTTGGCTTCAAAATGTGTGTGGCAAAGGCGCACCAGTTATCGGGGGAGATTGGAAGGAGCAGCGGGACAATCTTGCAATGCCGCGTCGATAGGCAGAAAGAAGATGCAACTCAATTTGGATTCCCTGAATTGAGGTGCTCTTAAATAATAACCTTCGAGGGAAAACGATGAAAAAAATTCTCTTCGCATCTACTGCCCTGGTCGCACTGACCGGCACCGCAGTAGCTGATGTAGAACTCTCCGGCCGCGCCGAGATGGGTATCTTCGACCAAGGCATTGATGGCCGCTCTGCTGAATTCTTCACCGACATTGACGTCACGTTCACCATGACTGGCGAAACCGATGGTGGTCTTGAGTTCGGTGCGTCTGTCGACTTAGATGAAGGCAATGATGACACCTTCACCACCACTCTTGATGATGCTGGCACAACAGGTGATACCTCTGACGACTCCGCTTCGACTTCTGGCGTAGATGGCGCAACAGGTGACAACACGGACGACGGTGGCGTAACCATCTTCGTCAAAGGTTCCTTCGGCACAGTCACCATGGGTGACACGGATGGCGCTCTGGACTGGGCTCTGACCGAGGCTGGTAACGTTGGCAACCCAGGCTCGATCGCTGACGACGAAACCTCACACGCTGGTTACATCGGTTCTTACCTGGACGGTGCTGCTGATGGTCAAATCTTGCGTTACGACTATTCCGCCGGCGCATTCGGTGTGGCTGTTTCGATCGACGACGACAACGGCAATGGCGAAGTTGGCTACGCAATCGGCTTCAAATACACTGTAGACCTCGGCGGCACGTCCATCGCTCTTGGTCTTGGCCACCAAGAGGGTGCTTCGCTTACAGACGGTGCAACTACTGCTGAGGCGACCGGTGTTTCTGCTACTGCAACACTTGCAAGCGGTCTGTCCGTTGGTGTGGTATATGCCGATTGGGACGACAACAACGGTGCCGCAGACGGTGGTGCAGATAGCAACATGGGTATCGGTATCGGTTACTCTACAGGTGCATTCTCTGTCCACGCCAACTACGGTGAAGTCGAATTCGACGACGGCACAGACGCTGACGGCTTCGGTATCGCAGCAGCCTACGACCTGGGTGGTGGTGCAGTTGTACACTTCGGTTACGGCGACGGTGAAACCGCTGCTGGCGTTGAAAAAGACACCTTCTCCCTGGGTCTGGGCCTGAGCTTCTAAGCTTAGCCTTCCTAGAGAAGACTTATTTTGGAGAGAGCGGGCCTTGTGCCCGCTCTTTTCTTTTGCGACGGGATATGGTGATCAAGGGCAGGTCAATTCCGGAGCACGCGACATGTCATTGCAGGACATCCAATCGAAAATTGTTGCTGAAGAAACTCGGGTCGGGCGCTCAGCCGGTTCGACCCAACTCATCGCAGTTTCCAAGGTCCAGCCGAATGAGCGGGTTGAGGCAGTCCTCGTACAAGGGCATCGCATCTTTGGTGAAAACAAGGTCCAGGAAGCGGCGAGCAAATGGCCTGGCTTTAAGGACCGGTTCGACGGGGTCGAGCTGCATTTGCTGGGTCCGTTGCAGACGAACAAGACCAAGCAAGCAATGGAGCTGTTTGACGTCATCCATAGCCTTGACCGTTTGAAGCTTGCCAAGAAGCTCGCAACGCTTTCCAAAGAGATTGGCCAATGCCCGGATCTTTTTATTCAGGTCAACACGGGCAAGGAGGAACAAAAAGCGGGGATTATGCCAGAGGACGCGGATTCGTTCATTGCCGAATGCCGCGACCTTGGCCTTCCGATCATCGGCCTGATGTGCATCCCGCCTGCGGAGGAAGAGCCGTCCTTGCATTTTGCCCTGCTCGCCAAGATTGCCAAGCGCAACGGGCTCGGCGGCCTCAGCATGGGTATGAGCGGCGATTTTGAGCGCGCGATTGCGCAAGGGGCGACCCATGTCCGCGTGGGTTCCGCCATTTTCGGCGCGCGGGATTACGGCTGAACGATCAACCGCGTTTGGTAGCGTATCCGCTCCGCAATCCAGAGCAAATGATCCGGACGAAACGCGACACACCCTTCCGTTGGGTGGCGCGGCTTACGCCAGGCATGAATAAAAATAGCCGATCCGCGCCCTTTCACAGCGTAGGGCCAGTTCCAATCCGTAAGGATCACCAGATCATAAAGCGGGTCCGCGCGGGTGAGCCTTTCGTGGCTAAACGGGTAGGGTGTGCGCACCATCTGGTTGTAATCTTCATGCCCTGTATCATCCGACCACAGATCACCGGGGCTAATCGGCAGTGCCCAATCGGCTGGCCGTGCCATGCGGTCGGGGCGGTAGAGCATACCGACAAGCCGATGCGTGCCGATGGGCGTCGCGCCGTCCCCTTCTTTCTTGCGCGAGCTGAATCCACCTTTGCCAATACTGCAAGGGAAGGTACGCCCGAGAAATCGGCAGCCCCATCGGGTCACGACCAGATCAAACGGCGTCACAGCAAATGCCCGGATTTCTCTGCCTTGGTGGCGAGGTAGTCTTTGTTGAACCGACCTTCGCCTACTTTCAACGGAACGCGTTCGACGACCTGCATTCCGCACTCATTGAGCATATTCACTTTGCGCGGGTTGTTGGTCAGAAGCCGGATTTTGGTGAAACCCATGGATTTCAGAAGCGAGGCACCAATGCGGAAGTCACGCTCATCATCTTCGAACCCCAAACGATGGTTGGCCTCGACCGTGTCGAAGCCCTGATCCTGCAGAAAATAGGCGCGCATCTTGTTGGCTAGCCCGATACCGCGCCCTTCTTGGTTAAGGTAAAGCAGCACGCCTTCCCCCTCAGCCCCCATTTGCGCCAAGGCCCCTCGTAGCTGAGGGCCGCAATCGCACTTGAGGGAGCCAAGCACGTCGCCGGTAAAGCAGGCCGAATGCAACCGGGTGAGAACCGGTTCTGACCGGCTTGGGCGGCCGATCTCGATGGCGTAATGCTCCTCCCCCCCGTCCTCGGGGCGGAAGACATGCAGGCGCCCTGCTTCCGAGACCTCAATGGGCAAGTTGGCCGCGACAACCGGAACCAAATGACCCGCGGTTGCCAATGCGTTCTGCGCAGCGCGTGGGTTGATCTTGGTAAATTCTCTCGTATCGAGCCCCGGCCAGAGCGGGGTGCTGAGGACACATGGCAGCAATTGAGCGGTCTTTGCGATGGTGATCGCGGTCTTTTCGACCTCTGCGGTGCCGCCACGCAAACTTTTGAGCGGGCCTTTCATCGGTGTGCTCAGGTCGTCTGCTGGGTCGGCGAGGGCCTGCATCCAGGATAGGGGCGCGTCTTCTGGCACTTCAATCCGCGCAATATCACCGTCATAGATGCGCGCTTTCAGCGTCTGCGCGCGCCAGGCGGTCATAGCCAAGGTCAATGGTCTGCTTGCGGCGCGTAGTGTTGCTATGCGCTCTTTACTGACCGTTTCCACGGGCAGCACCAATTGATTGCCCATGACAATTGGAACGCCCATCCGCAAATCTGCGCGGGCGCGCGCCAAGAGCTCAATTGTTGTAGGCAGCAGACTCATGTCGACCGTTTTTGTAACAATTCTCCGCCTTCCATACGCGGAAGTGACAGAATTTGAAACATTTGACCGCTCCACCACACGTCGGCGTGACATAACGGGCGCGTGAGTTGTCCGTGGGCCGGGTTTTGTCGATGTATGGGGCAACCAAGGAGGACCAAAGATGGCAAACCTGAAGAAAATTCTGCTCGTCGATGATGACGATGACCTGCGCGAAGCCCTTTCAGATCAACTGGTTATGACTGAGGACTTTGATGTGTTCGAGGCCGCCAATGGCACTGACGCAATGGAAAAAGCCAAAGAAGCCATCTACGACCTGGTCGTTCTTGACGTAGGTTTACCCGATACAGACGGCCGTGAGCTGTGCCGCTTGATGCGTAAACAGGGCGTGAAATGCCCCGTTCTGATGCTCACCGGGCATGACAGTGACGCCGATACGATCCTTGGCCTCGACGCGGGCGCCAACGACTACGTGACGAAGCCGTTCAAGTTCCCGGTGCTACTGGCCCGCATCCGCGCGCAGCTGCGCCAGCACGAGCAGTCTGAAGACGCCGTTTTCCAGCTCGGGCCATACACCTTCAAGCCTGCTATGAAGATGCTGGTCACTGAGGATGAAAAGAAAATCCGCCTGACCGAGAAAGAGACGAATATCCTCAAATTCCTCTACCGCTCCACGGACGGTGTCGTCGCGCGCGATGTACTGCTGCATGAGGTTTGGGGCTACAATGCGGGCGTGACCACGCACACATTGGAGACACATATTTACCGTCTTCGTCAAAAAATAGAACCAGAACCGTCAAATGCCCGCCTTCTTGTGACCGAATCTGGCGGCTATCGTTTGAATGTGTAGCGATTGTTTGCGAATGGGCGACACCTGTCCAAACGCATTCATCGAATAAGTGATCCCCTGGTTACGTCGGGGTTATGACGTAGCAACCTCCCTGTTGGACTGCCCGGGCCTTGTGCCCGGGCTTTTTTTTGCTAGTGCATTGGGTGGGAGGTGAAACATGCGGCGCGTCATCAAAACTCTCTTGGTTCTTGTCCTTTTGGTCGTTGCTATCGCGGGTGGGTTTCGGGCTGCCTCGGCTTTTCGTGAAACGGACTACCGCTTCAGCGATCCGGCGCCCGGCGGCAGCTTTGTTTCGACCGAGATGGGCGAAATCTATGTTCGGGACATGGGCGCGCCTGACGGCATTCCGGTTTTGCTGGTGCATGGCTCGGTCGGTTGGTCGAAATTCTGGGATGAGGCAAGCATTGCCCTTGCCGAAGCTGGCTATCGCGCGATCAGCTTTGATATGCCGCCCATGGGCTATTCGCAGCCCGATCCTGATCACGATTACAGCCGCGTCACTCAAGCGGGCCGGATCGTGGCGCTCACCCGCGCATTAGAAATCAAACCGCATCTTGTCGCCCATTCATTCGGCGCGGGCGCTGCCGTTGAGGCCGCCATGCGCAGGCCGTCCGATTTTGAAAGCCTTGTCATCGTGAACGGTGCTCTAGGGTTGGGTGCCGATGCGGCCAAGACTTTGCCCGCCGTGTTGGAACCTGTCTGGCTGCGCGAGGTCGCGGTCTCCCTCACAGTGACAAACCCGTTTGCGATGAAGCCAATGTTGCGAAGCTTTCTGCATCGCAAAGAGACGGCAACTGAAGAATTGGTAGCACTTCTACGCGAGCCGTTTCGCCTGTCTGGCACGACGCAAAGTCTGGCCGAATGGCTGCCAACGCTGCTGGTGCCGCCGCAAGGCGCCTTCAGTATGGATCGTGCGCGCTATGCTGAGCTGACCCTGCCGACGGGCATCATTTGGGGGCGGGAGGACCGGGCGACGCCTCTGGCGCAAGGACAAGAACTCAACGCGCTCATTTCCGGGTCCAGCTTGATCGTGCTGGATGAGATAGGTCACATTCCGCAGATCGAAGACCCGGCAGGGTTTCAGGCCGCTTTGATCGAGGTGCTGGGCGCGTTTTAATCCGGGAAGCGCAGCCGAAGCGCCCCGTAGATGGCGAGACCCAAACTCGCAATAAGCCCGAATATGTAGGGAATGCGTATGGCGGTTTCCCGACCGACCTCTGCCTCGAAGCCGCTGACCAAAAACCCCGCGGTCAGCGCACCCAAGGGGATCGTACCCCATCCAAAGAAGCGGTAGATCGAGTTGACCCGCCCCAAAAGCGCGTCTGGAATGATGCGTTGTCGTAGCGAGACCGTGACCACGTTCCAAGTCATGCCTGCGAAGGTTTCCAGGAACAGTGCGAGCGCGACCAGGATCACACTTTCGGTCACCGCAAAAACGGCGAAGGGCAAAAGAAATGCAAAGAGCGCTGCGATGACCGTGCGTTGGTTCCCAAGCCGTTTTGCGATCTTCGGACCAAGCAGCCCGCCAGCCACGCCTCCTGCGGCACCAGCTGTCAGCAACATTCCGTACCCGGTCGCGCCAAGCCCGAGGATCTCTTGCGAGAACAGAACAAGGATTGTGGCGGACATCATGAAGACGAAGTTCACGCAGCCCAGCATGATTGCGAGCCGCAGGATCAAGGCATGCGCCCGCATCCAATCAGCACCCTCCCGCAATTGTCGCCAGAACCCTTTGGGCAAGTCCAGCGCACCGCGCGGCGCCATCGAGACTTGCCACATAAGCCACGCGGCCAGCGCAAACATAACGGCGTCCACAACGAAGGGGACCGGGACGGCGTAAGCGATCAAAATCCCCGCTAAGGGTGGCCCAACGAATTGGCCCATGATCTGCTCGATGCTCCACAGCTGGCCATTGGCGACCTCGAGCTCCGATTTTTCCACGATAGCGGGTAAAGCCGTTTGTGCCGCGTTGTCGCGCACCACCTCTGCACTGCCCAAAAGAAACGCGGCGGCACATAGCCCTGCGATCATCGGCAACACGGCGCTATCACCATCCGCCAAAGGCATCGCGGGGGCCGAAAGAATGAGGCCAATCACGCCGATGGTGAGAAGTGTGCGCAGAATGTCGGCCTGGACCATGAGCTTGCGGCGATCAAACTGGTCGGTGATCACGCCTGCAGGAAGCGAAAACAGAAGCCAAGGCAGCCGCGTCGCGGCTGCGACACAGGCAATCAAGGTGGCGTCGCGTGTGATCAAGGTCGCAAGCCACGGAAAGGCCAGCATCGAGATGCCGTCGCCGAGATTTGAGACTGCGGCTGCTGAAAACATCATCCGGAAATTGCGGTTTTTCGCGATCAGCGACATTGCGGGCAAACCTCCGCTGGCAACTCCCGCACCCTCGAACTAACTTGAGCGAGAGTCAAACCTCGGAGCTTGCATATGCCGTTCACGATCTGCACCTGGAACATCAACTCCGTCCGCCTGCGCGAGCCAATTGTGCTGAAGCTTCTGGAGGAGGAGGCCCCGGACGTTCTGTGCCTACAGGAATGCAAAAGCCCCGTCGAAAAAATCCCGCTCGAAGGGTTCAAGGCGCTTGGCTACACCCACATGGTCGCGCGCGGGCAGAAGGGGTATAACGGCGTTGCGATCCTGTCGCGTTTGCCGATGGTGGAGGCCGGAGCAGAAGATTTCGCCCAGCTTGGCCATGCGCGCCATATCGCGGGCAAACTGGAAAACGGCGTGACGATCCACAATCATTACGTGCCCGCTGGCGGCGATGTCGCCGACCGGGAGGTGAACGAGAAATTCGGACAAAAGCTCGACTACTTGACAGATATGCGAGACGCCTACCGAGCCGCTGCGCCGGAAAAATCCATTCTCGTCGGGGATCTGAACATTGCCCCGCGTGAGGATGACGTCTGGTCCCACAAACAACTGCTGAAAGTCGTGAGCCACACCCCGATTGAGGTTGAGCATCTGGGCGAGACGATGGAGGCCGGAAAATGGGTCGACATTACCCGGCAAGACATTCCCGAGGGTCAGCTTTATTCCTGGTGGTCCTACCGCGCGCGCGACTGGGATGCGGCGGATAAGGGCCGTAGGCTGGACCATGTTTGGGCCACACCAGATATCTCAAACGCCGCGCATTCGTCGCGGGTCTTGCGGGACGCGCGTGGTTGGGAGAAACCATCTGATCACGCGCCGGTATTTGCGACATTTGATCTTTGAGCTCCGCGCCCTCATATAAGCGCTAACTGATTTTCCAAAGACCGAGGCCGACATGCTCGAACTTAACGCTGCCCCCGCCACAGATTTGATCAAAGATGGCTCTGAGCAAACCTTCATGGCCGATGTCATCGAAGCCTCTCAAGAGGTGCCGGTCATCGTCGATTTCTGGGCGCCATGGTGTGGCCCATGTAAAACGCTTGGCCCTGCGTTGGAGGCAGAGGTGACGGCGGCAAAAGGCGCGGTGAAAATGGTCAAGCTGGATGTCGACCAAAATCAAGGCATAGCGGGCCAGCTGCAAATTCAGTCGATCCCGACGGTTTACGCCTTCTATCAAGGCAAGCCGGTTGATGCATTCCAAGGTGCTTTGCCGGGTTCTGAGATCAAGGCCTTTGTCGAAAAGCTTGTTGCTATGTCTGGCGGCGCCTCTGGCGGTGGCTTGGCCGAAGCTCTCGAAGCTGCTGAGACGATGCTGGAAGAGGGCGCGGCCGTTGACGCCGCTCAAACCTTTGCGGCCATTCTGGGTGAGGACCCTGCAAGCGCAGCGGCCTATGTCGGGCTCGTGCGCGCGCATCTCGCGCTTGGTGAGGTAGATCAGGCAGAGGCACTGTTGGAAAACGCCTCTGATGAGCTGAAAGCTTCGCCTGAACTTGAAACCGCACTTGCCCAACTGGGGCTCGCAAAACAGGCCGAAAGCGCAGGTCCTGTCGCTGAACTTGAAGCCGCGGTCGAAGCCGAACCCGACAATCACCAAGCACGTTATGATCTTGCGATTGCCATGCATGCGGCGGGCGATGCGGAAGGCGCGATCGAGCATCTGCTTGAGTTGTTCCGCCGTGACCGTGAATGGAACGACGGCGCTGCAAAAACGCAGCTTTTCACTGTTTTTGACGCGCTCAAACCGGAGGATCCGGTGGTCCTGACCGGTCGCCGCCGCTTGTCGTCAATGATATTTGCCTGATAGCGCTCGCGCGCTAACTGCAGGTCATGTTTTCAGCAGCCGACCTCCCCGAAACGATCCCGGTTTTTCCGTTGCCGGGGGCCCTTCTTTTGCCCCGTGCACGTCTACCCCTGCATCTGTTTGAGCCGCGATACCTACAGATGTTCGAAGACTCTCTGAAAACGAGTTCCCGTTTGATTGGCATGGTGCAACCGCATGATGGCCCGGGTGGCAAATCTCAACTGCATACGATTGGGTGCGCGGGCCGTGTGACTCAGTTCTCCGAGACGGAGGATGGTCGCTACATGATCACGCTGTCAGGCATCTCCCGTTTCCGCGTGCAGGAAGAGATCACCGGGTTCAGCCCTTATCGCAAGGCAAAGGTCAGCTGGGCCGGCTTTGAGCGTGATCTCGGTTTTGTCGAAAAAGACAAAGCGTTTGATCGTGACAAGTTCTTGGTGCTGTTGAAGAAGTTCTTTGAAGATCAGGATCTTAAAACAGATTGGGATAGCTTGTCAGAGGCGGAGGATGAGCTGTTGATCAACTCCCTCTCCATGCTTTGCCCGTTTGAACCAGAGGAAAAGCAAGCGCTTTTAGAAGCGCCCTCGCTGAGCACCCGGCGTGAGACACTCGTGACGCTGATCGAGTTCGCCTTGCGGGGCGGCAATGCCGAAGAGATCATCCAATGAGCGACACAAGCTTTGACCGACACATGCTCGAAGGGTTGGTCTGCCCTGTGTCCCAAGGCGTGTTGAGCTATGACGCTGAGGCGCAAGAGCTTGTGTCCAAAGCGGGCAAAGTCGCCTTCCCTATCCGTGACGGAATCCCGATCATGCTGATAGACGAAGCGCGCAACCTTGATCAGGATTAGAGCGCGCGGCCCTGCATCATTCGGGGCAGATCACCTGTCAATCCAGCTGCTTCTCGCATGAACCCGCGCCGCAGGGTAGGGGACGCGTTCACCAATCCCATCCCAATATCTCGCAAGGCACGAACGCCTGGTTTATCATTCGAAAACAGCGTGTTGAACGTATCCGTCGCACGGGCCAGCATCGTGGCGTCAAAGCGCCGCCACCCCGCGTAGCGTTCCAGAACGTCTGGAGCACCGATGTCCTCACCCCGGCGCATGGCGTCTGTGACCACCTCCGCCAAGGCGGACGCGTCGCGCAGCCCTTGGTTCAAACCCTGCCCGGCAATCGGGTGAATGCCGTGCGCTGCATCGCCCACCAGTGCGACGCGATCTGCGATCAGGCTTTCCGTCTCGGTCAGGTTTAGTGGATACGAGAAGCGCGCGCCTGCGACATGCAGCGCCCCGAGGAAGTCGCCGAAGGCAGGTTGCAACGCTTTGATGAACGCGTCGTCATCCAACGCGGCGAGCTCAGCTGCGCGGGCTGTGCTTTCGGCCCAGACAATCGCGCTGCGGTTTCCGGTCAATGGCAAAATGGCTAATGGGCCGGCGGGCATGAAAAACTGATGGGCGATCCCATTATGCGGCTTTTCGTGTCCGATTGCCGCGACCAATGCGGTCTGCCCGTAGTCTTTGAAGCTGCGCTTTATTCCGGCGCGTTCAGCGGTGCCGCTGCGCCGACCGTCGCACCCCACAAGCAAGCGCGATTTTAACCTTTGACCCTCCGCAGTAACCTCGGCCCAGCCATTCT
The DNA here is from genome assembly GCA_026710325.1 of Litoreibacter sp. Classification (GTDB taxonomy): domain Bacteria; phylum Pseudomonadota; class Alphaproteobacteria; order Rhodobacterales; family Rhodobacteraceae; genus Litoreibacter. The sequence goes on from JAPORH010000164.1 coordinate 28,140, forward strand.
CGACTGTTTGCGCGGTCACGGTGGAGGGTGCGATGTGGGTGATTGTGTCTGTCTGCTCGACCGCGTCCAGAAAAGCGCGCCGCAGGTGACGGTCCTCGACCAGATGGCCCATCGGGCCTTCTTCCAGTTCGGCATGATCGAAATGCAGGAAAAAAGGTGCGGGGCCCTCGCCCGCGCGCCCGTCTGTGACCTTGATCTCCAACATGGGTTGGGCGTCAGCGGCAATTTTTCCCCAGATTCCAATCGCATCCAGCGCCCGGGTCGAGGAAAGCGCAAGCGCGTAAGCGCGTCCGTCAAACTTCTCTAAGCTCCGCGTGTCCACGGGAAGGCTATCGATCAGCGCAACCTCAAACCCCGCTTGCCCAAGGGCGATCGCAAGCGCTGTGCCGTTCAAGCCACCGCCTACGATGGTGATATCAAACCTGTCTTTCATGCTGCGCAATATGCGCGCCTTTCTGGGATTGTCCATGCGCCGATGCGCCGCTACCGTCGCGGCACTGTTCACAGGGAGCGTTCATATGTCTGAAGCTTGGTTAACCATGACAGCCTCTGATCTGGGCCGCGGGATTGACGCGGGCGAGATCGACCCGTCGGCTCTGGCAGAGGTCTATCTAGAAGCGGCGAAAGCCCATGACCTGTCACACCGGATTTACGCGCGCATGACAGAAAGCCGAGCACGGGCTGAGGCCAAAGCAGCCTCCGAGCGCGCGAAGCTTGGCCTACGACGGGGACTTCTGGATGGGGTTCCGATCTCATGGAAAGACCTGTTTGACAGCGCTGGTGTCGTTACAGAAGCGGGCTCGAAATTGCTGGATGGGCGTACACCGGAAGCTGACGGTGAAGTGCTGGCGAATACCACCGCTCAAGGCCTCGTTTGTCTCGGTAAAACCCATATGTCGGAGCTTGCTTTTTCGGGTTTGGGGCTGAACCCGATCACCGAAACATCGCCTTGTGTCAATGACTTGGAGGCGGTGTCGGGTGGCTCTTCATCGGGTTCTGCCACGTCGGTCGCGTTCAATTTGGCGGCCGCAAGCGTCGGTTCAGACACGGGCGGGTCGGTGCGTATTCCTTCGGCTTGGAACGACCTTGTGGGGCTCAAAACCACGATTGGGCGCGTTTCGGTCAAAGGGTCGGTGCCGCTTTGCGCGCGGTTCGACACGGTTGGCCCGCTGTGCCGCTCGGTCGAGGACGCGGCCCAGATGCTCGCTGCGATCGAAGGTGGCACGCCTGCGGACCTAAAGGGCGCGGGTATGGCCGGTGCGCGACTGCTTGTTTTGGAAACGGCGGCCTTTGATGACATTCGCGATGAGCCAAAGGCGGGTTTTGACACAGCGCGCAACCGGTTGGAGCAGGCAGGCGCACAGATCATGCATGCTGAAATCCCTGAAGTCGCCGACGCGCTTGCCCTGTCCGGTATTCTGTTCGCGACCGAAGCCTATGCGCAATGGCAGGCGGAAATTGAGGCCAATCCAGAGGCCATGTTCCCCGAAATCCTGAATCGGTTCCGTTCCGGCAAGGACACCTTAGCGCGTGATTTCCTGGGCGCCTGGGCCAAGTTAGAGTCACTTCAGCAGGTCTGGGCGGAAAAAACGGCTGGTTTTGACGCGGTGATCCTTCCCACATCCCCCATTTTGCCGCCCAATCTGGAGCGGCTGATGAGCGATAGCGACTACTATGTCACTGAAAATCTGCTCGCGCTGCGCAATACGCGTGTTGGCAACCTTATGGGCGTGCCAGGGCTGACTTTGCCCACGGGTGTGCCATCGACTGGCATTATGTTCCTGTCCGCGCCTAATTCCGAGGAACGGTTGCTCAGACTGGGTGCTGCTGCCGAAGCTGCCTTGGGCTAAAAAGCCACAATTGGGGTCACGCTCTCAAAAATGACCGGAGATTTCTGGACGCGAGCGACATGGCTCGGCTAAGTTAAAAGAAAACGGGGCAAAAGATCCCGTTCCTTGAGGCAGTAAAAGCGGTCCCATGACCTATCCAGAGCGGTTTTCGAACCTGCCCCCATACGCGTTTCCGCGTCTTCGGACGTTGCTCGACGGCTTGGAGCCGGGCGGCGCGCCTGTGAACATGACCATCGGGTCTCCTATGCATGCCTTCCCGGGGTGGATCACTGGGATCATTGCAGACAATACCGACGGCTTCGGCGGTTACCCACCAAATGACGGCACGCCAGAGCTGCGCGCGGCGATCTCTGATTGGATCAAGCGGCGCTACGGCGTGGATTACGATGCTGAAACCCATGTCTTCCCGCTCAACGGGACGCGGGAAGGTTTGTTCAACGCCTCCCTCGCGCTGTGCCCGGAGACGAAGAACGGCCAAAAGCCGGTCATTCTGACGCCGAACCCCTTTTATCAGGTCTACGCTGTCGCGGCGCTCGCGGTCGAGGCGGACCCTGTCTACGTGCCGGCAACGCGGGAGACCGGTTTCCTGCCGGACTTCCGCGCGCTGCCGGCCGAGGTGCTGAACCGAACTGCGATTTGCTATATCTGCTCCCCTTCCAACCCACAAGGCGCCGTTGCGTCGCGGGAGTATTGGGCGGATCTGTTTGCGCTGGCAGAAGAGTATGATTTCAAGATCTTTGCCGACGAATGCTATTCAGAGATATACCGCAGCACGCCGCCCGTTGGCGCATTAACGGTCGCGGCTGAGGTCGGGGCTGATCCTGAGCGCGTCGTGCTGTTCAACTCGCTCTCCAAGCGCTCCAATCTGGCCGGGCTCCGCTCTGGCCTTGCTGCTTCTGGCCCCGAGAACATCAAGCGGATGAAGGGTCTGCGCAACTACGCAGGCGCGCCATTGCCGCTCCCCCTCCAACGCGTGGCGGAGAAAATCTGGGCCGACGAAACCCATGTCGAGGAGAATCGCGCGCTCTACCGCGAGAAGCTGGATTTTGCGGATGAGCTATTCGGCGGCATCCAAGGGTTTGAGGCGCCCGAGGCCGGATTTTTCCTTTGGCTGCCGGTCAGCAACGGGGAAGAGGCAACGGTCAAACTGTGGACGGAAACCGGTGTGAAGGTGCTTCCGGGCGCATATTTGGGACGTGACGCTGAGGGTGGAAATCCGGGCGAGACTTATATCAGGGCTGCTTTGGTGGCCCCAATGGAAGAATTGCAGCCGGGGCTGATCGCCCTGAAGAACTGCATCTATGGGTAAGGTGAGGAACAAGCATATGGCGTATCAGGCAAGGCAGCGGGACCCGTTTTTAGACAGCGACATGCAGGCGGCGATCGAGCAGCGCGGCAAAGAGCTGTTTGGCCTCGCATTGCTTGCCTTTGGTGTTCTGGTCACGCTGATGCTTGCCTCTTATGTGCCGGAAGATCCAAGCTGGCTGTCCGCCACGGATGAGCCTGCGCAGAATTGGCTGGGCCGGTTTGGTGCTTCTCTGGCCTCCCCACTTTTTGTGATTGTGGGCTTTGGCGCCTGGGCCATTCCCACCGTAGCCATCGTCTGGGGCTTGCGGTTCCTGCTTCACCGCGGTGAGGAACGGGCATTCAGCCGGCTGCTTTTTGCACCGCTGGCTGTCGCCTTCGCTTCGATCTACGCGTCTTCCTATGTGCCTTTGAGCGATTGGACGCATTCTTTTGGCCTTGGCGGGCTCTTTGGCGATACGGTCCTTGGTGCGCTGCTGGGTGTTTTGCCGATCAACGCAGTTTTTGGCCTCAAAGTGATCGCCGCTTTGGTGTTTCTGGCTTTGTTGGTTCTGTCGCTCTACGTGCTCGGCTGCGACAAGGAAGAACTGCGCACGGTAGCCCGCACGGTCTTCATTGGTGTTATTTTGCTCTATGCGAGCATCGCGAAGCTCTTTGGTATGGCTTCCCGTGGGGCGGCGCGTGGCACGGTTATGGCGGCTCAAAAAGCCTCCGCTGCGCGTGCCGCACGTAAAGAAGCGCGTTTGACCGCGGAGACTTTTGAGGAGCCACCAATCGAAGGCCCGGCGTTGCAAAGCCCTCTTGCGGTCGAGCCAATGGCAGAGGAGCCTGCAAAGACAGGCTTGCTCGCCCGCATGCCTGCGCTCGTAAAGCGCGTGACCGAACCAGAGCCCGAGCCTGACCAGGACGAGGTGATGATCCACGAGCTTGACCCGGAGGACCGGATCAAGTCTCGCATCACAGACGTGATCAAGAACCGCGCGCGTCGCGTGCCTGTTCTTGAAGCGGATACAAGCCAGCCCATGATGCGGGCAGAGCCGCAATTGACGCGTGGGCGCGGGCCTGACCCGCTGCATATTTCGCCGGTCGAGCCTGTAGAAGACGCGGCAATTGAGGAACCAGTTGCTGCGTCGCAACCGGAGCGCCAAGTTTATTCACCGCAGCCGAAAGCTGTCGTACAGCAGCCTGTGCGCAAAGCGCCTTCCCCCTCGAGCCGGGCCAAAGCCGAAGCGCAACCGACGCTTTTTGATGAAAAGTCCGATTTTGAGCTGCCGCCGCTCAACCTGCTCGCAAGCCCTGCCAATGTGGAACGCCACATCTTGTCGGATGAGGCACTGGAGGAAAACGCGCGCATGTTGGAGGCCGTGCTCGATGATTACGGCGTGAAGGGGGAGATTGTTTCGGTCCGCCCCGGCCCCGTCGTCACAATGTATGAGCTGGAGCCCGCGCCGGGTCTCAAAGCCTCCCGCGTGATCGGTCTGGCTGATGACATTGCGCGATCCATGTCCGCGCTGTCTGCCCGTGTCTCGACCGTGCCTGGCCGCTCGGTGATCGGGATCGAACTGCCGAACGAAAAGCGCGAGATGGTGGTGTTGCGCGAAATTCTGGCTTCCCGTGATTTTGGCGACGGTATCCAGAAGCTGCCCTTGGCGCTTGGCAAAGATATCGGTGGCGAGAGCATCGTCGCGAACCTGGCGAAAATGCCTCACTTGCTGATCGCGGGTACCACGGGCTCCGGTAAGTCCGTGGCGATCAACACAATGATCCTATCGCTTCTTTACAAGCTGACGCCTGAAGAGTGCCGGTTGATCATGATCGACCCGAAGATGCTGGAACTCAGCGTCTATGACGGTATCCCACATCTGCTTTCGCCCGTTGTGACAGACCCCAAAAAGGCGGTTGTCGCGCTGAAATGGGTCGTGGGCGAGATGGAAGAACGCTATCGCAAGATGTCCAAAATGGGCGTCCGCAACATCGACGGCTACAATGGCCGGGTCAAAGAAGCGCTGAACAAGGGAGAGATGTTCTCCCGCACCGTTCAAACTGGTTTTGACGATGAAACCGGCGATCCGGTGTTTGAAACAGAAGAATTCCAGCCTGAAGCCATGCCCTATATCGTTGTCATCGTCGACGAGATGGCAGACCTGATGATGGTCGCGGGCAAGGAGATCGAGGCTTGCATCCAGCGCCTGGCGCAAATGGCGCGGGCCTCTGGCATCCACCTGATCATGGCCACGCAGCGTCCATCGGTCGACGTGATCACCGGTACAATCAAAGCCAACTTCCCGACGCGGATTTCTTTCCAGGTGACCTCCAAAATCGACAGCCGCACGATCCTTGGCGAGATGGGGGCGGAACAGCTGCTTGGCATGGGTGACATGCTCTATATGGCAGGCGGCTCCAAGATCACCCGCGTGCACGGTCCGTTTGTTTCCGACGAAGAGGTCGAAGAGATCGTCAATCACCTGAAATCCTTCGGGCCGCCTGAATATATGTCGGGCGTCGTCGAGGGCCCGGATGAGGAGAAGAGCTCTGATATCGATCAGGTGTTGGGCCTTGGCGGAAACACGGATGGCGAAGATGCGCTCTATGACACGGCTGTTCAGATTGTCATCAAAGACCGCAAATGCTCGACCTCCTACATCCAGCGGAAACTCGCCATTGGCTATAATAAAGCCGCAAGACTGGTGGAGCAGATGGAGGAACAAGGCCTTGTTTCACCAGCAAATCACGTGGGTAAACGGGAAATTTTGGTGCCTGAGCCGCAATAGGCGGTCTTTGGCAGTATTTCAGAATTGTGATGGGGCCCGGGTTTTATCTGGCCCCATTTTGCTTAACTAAGAAAGCATGATTATGAAACGTATGTTCCTTGCGCCCTTGATGTCGCTGGCACTCGCCGCGCCTGCATTGGCTGACAAAATCCCGCTGAACGATCTTGCCCGCTACATCAACGGCATCAAGACTGTGACCAGCGATTTTACGCAAATCAACGATGATGGTTCGATCGACACGGGCACGATTTTCATCAAACGCCCGGGTCGCGCGCGTTTTGAATATGACGCGCCCAATGACAGCCTGGTTATGGCTGGTGGTAGTACCGTCGCGATCTTTGACGCGAAATCGAATGTCGCACCAGAGCAGTTCCCGCTTAAGCGCACGCCGCTAAACTTGATCCTCGCGCGCAACATTGATTTCAACAAGTCGCGTATGATCGTCGGTCACCAGGAAGAAGGGGAGGCCACGGTCGTCACAGCGCAAGACCCTGACAACCCGCAATATGGGAACATCCAATTGAAGTTCACTGGCAACCCGATCCAGCTGCGCCAATGGGTGATCACAAATGAATACGGGTCGCAGACAACTGTCATTATGCAAGAGTTGAAAGAAACCGCGTCTATTCCTGCGCGAAAGTTCAGCATCACGCAGGAAATGCAGGCGCGCG
>JAPORH010000140.1 GCA_026710325.1 Litoreibacter sp.
GCTACGCCAAAATACCCAAACTCTGGGAGATCTGGATAAACTGAGGGGTGGTAAGGCCGCCCGGTGCAGACTGCATGATGTTTTAGACAAGCCAAGGGCTTGGAAACTGTCTCGCCGTGAAGCCCGTTAATCGTCGCCTTTGTAGTAGCCGATCATATCCCCATCGGTCGTGCAGCCCAGCCCGTTAAGCAACCGATTTGAATAGTTGAAATAGGCGCAAACCTGGTTCACTTCCAAAATCTCGCCATCGTCGCACCCCGCCAATTTTAGCGCTTCGAAGTCGGATTTGACCATCTTTCCTACATCCGTTGTGAGCTTGGCCGCGTAGCGCAAAAGCGCAAGTTCCTTGCCTTCGAACTCATCCTCGGGGCGGTGCGCTTTGAGGGCGAGGAAAATTTTGTCGCTGCGCGGCTGGTCCTTGATCAGGTTACGCACATTCATGAAATGGTGGGTCAGAGAATAGGTGCAATCATTTAGGATCGAGGTGTAGCTGGCGATTACCTCCAGAAACCAGAACGGCACTTTATTGTCCTCGGAATGAAGAACAGAGCGATATAGGGTGACGTGGCCGTTCATGGTCTCCGGTCGCAAAGAATGGACACGCATAACCGTGTCGACTGTGCCATGCGGCGTGCGCGCATGATCCAATAGCTCCTTCAAGCGTGGGCTCGCATCCTCATCCGAAATCATCTCGATCCAGGCTGTCATGAGTGTTCTCCCTTGATGGCCTTGGCGACGCGCGCGCGGAAGCGCATCGCGCCCGCATCCAGCGCCAAGTTTAGGTAACCGCTTGTCCGCTCCGACATTCCGACCTGTACATGCTCCAGAACCTCCTGGTCCTCCTGGAAAGCCAGTTTAGCGCCCTCAAACATACGCTCCGAAAGCGCAGCATCTTCGGCATGCATGTTGCGGTGCTGGAACCAGAAATAACGGGAGGTTTGGCTATCGACTGGTGTGATGAAATTGTAGGAAATGTTGACAAACGCGTTCTCTGACAGTGCCTTATCAACACCACCTTCGCCCGTGGGCGTATAGACCGACATATTCACCGCCACCGCTGGCAGACGGCATTCATAATGCTGCTTGCGATCGCAAGTCGGTCCAAAGGGCAGCATATCTTTGTAATAAGGCGGCGCGGGTTCATCGAGAATCCAGCGCGATACGATTACGCCTTCTGCCGTCTCTTCGATATCGAGCGGTCGGTTGTCAGTACCCGCCCCGGCAAAGGACGTCAGATGAACCCAAGTGACATGGCTTGGGTCGAGCAAATTGTCGATGACATAAAGATAGTGGCAGCCAATCGACATCGCACCTTTGGCGGTTTTGCCCCAGTTTTCATCTTCGAAATTGGGGATATCGATCATCTGACCTTGATCAGCCGCGCCCTCCCCCATCCAGAGCCACAAAAAACCCCAACGGTCTTCTGCCGGGTAGGCACGAACCGCCGCACGTCGCGGCGGGTTGTCGAGCTGCGTCGGTGCTATCACGCATTCGCCTGAGCAATCAAAGGTGAGCCCGTGGTAGCCGCAAACCACGTGATCGCCTTCGAGCGTTCCCCGTGACAGCGGCAATTTGCGATGCGGGCAGGCATCTTCCAATGCGACCGGAGCACCCTTCGTGTCCCGGTAGATGACAATGCGGTCCTCGAGCATTGTAAGTGCAGTAAGATCGCGTCCGAAATCCTCCGACCGGCCAGCGACGTACCAGCTATTGCGGATATATCCTTCGGACCCGGCGAGGTCCGGTCTCATACATCCGCCTTTTGAGCCGTGAACTGATCAAAAGCTTTGAGGGCTTTTGCGCTAAACGCGTAGGACGGCCCCCCGCCCATGTAAGTCGCCATCGCTAATGCCTCGCAAAGCTCTGCCCGCGTCGCGCCGAGCCGAACGAGCGAGCGGGTGTGGAACCCTATGCAGCTATCGCAACGCGTGGCAATCGCGATACCAAGGGCAATGAATTCCTTTGTTTTCTCGCTGAGTGCGCCGCTTTCTTTGGCTGCTTTACCCATCATCCCGAAACCTTTGACGGTGTCCGGAACTTCCTTGCTGAGCTTTGCTATGTTGGCCTCGGTCTCGGTCATGAACTCTTGCCAGTCCATCTTTATCCCCCTGCTATGGTTTGGAGCCTAGCGTATGAATTGTTCGACGTAGTCTTCGCCCAACCCTACTGCAGCATAGTGTTTGCGGCACATATCGATTTTGGTGAACACATCCTCATAGCCTGTGACCTCCCCCCAAGGATCGACATAGACCATCGTCCCGTTAACCTGGAAATAGGTGATCATCTCTTCCACATCTTCTGGAACCACAAGCGTATGCGTCTCGCCCGGAGGTTCGAACACATAACTGCCCTCCCGCGCCTCCCAGTCATGCTCCAGGTAATGCCAACGGCCTTTCAGAACAAAGCCATGTACGGGTTGCGGGTGGCGGTGGCGGGAGAGCACACCAGCTTTGCGTACGCGCAGAAGGTTCATCCAATAGCCTTGGGAGCGGTTCAAGCAGAGCGGGCGGAATGAAACCGTCGCTGTTTGCGGCACCCAGATCCGTTCGTCCTCTGGTATCGCGGACGGCACCACGATCTCTTCCTGCGCGTCCTGCGGGAATGGCAGTTGATAGGGCATACGCGGATCGGCATCGGGTTTGGTGACGGGCATTGTCGTTCCTCCTCTTCGGGCACGCTAGAGCAGTTTGTCATGATCCCCAAGGGCAAGGTTCGGGGCGCATTGGCGCCGCCGCTTCCCATGAAGGTTTGGCAGCCTGTTCAAACCCTTCAGCCCATTGCTTTGCCGACTAGCGTGAACAACGCGTCTATGTAGGGCTGACTGTCGGCGCCTTCGGCAATCTCCAACGCAGCTCGGTCAAATGAGGCCGACAAAACATTCGTAAGCGCATCGAGCTCGGCTTCGCCCAAGTCGGGAATTGCCTGGCGCAGCCCGTCTTTCAACTCCGCACTGCCTTCGGGTTTGGTCAGTTCCAGCGCTTCCGCATGGCCCAGAATAGACGGTGCGTCTGAAAGCAAGAGCTTAGCGCGCCCGGGTACAGCCATCGCATCAAAATAGGCAAGCGTCCCGGCAATCATAGCTTCTTCCGGGTCTTCTATGTTGCGGGTTTTTTCGTCTATCAGCGTTCCAATGGCTTGCGCCTCTTGCATTGCCAACGCGCGAAACACATCCGTCTTGTCCGTAAAGTGATGATAGAGCGCGCCCCGGGTAACCCCCGCATTCGCGACCAGTTCGGGAGTTCCGGTGTCGGCGAAGCCATTCTTTATGAACAACTCTCGTGCCGCTGACAGCAGGGCCTCTCTCGTTTCTGCGCGCCGCTCGGCTTGTGTGCGACGTTTGGGCGTTTCTGGCTCAGTGGTGCTCATTTCAAGTGTCATAGAGGGTCGAGCCGCAAAGATAAATACATCTTGCATGTTTTTTAGAGGTAAGTTACATACAGTATGTATTTAACTTTTCAAAGGGACAGCACCAATGAAGATATCTCAGTTTTATCCCCTCATTCAGACCAATGACGTAGAGGGAACTGCCGCGTTCTACATGAAACACTTTGGCTTCAAGGCGATGTTCGAAAGCGATTGGTACTATCACCTGCAAAGTGAAAGCGACGAAGCCGTGAACATCACCGTCCTGAAAGCCAATCACGAAACAATTCCCAGCGGCAGCCGAGGCCTGACCCAAAATCTGATCCTCAGCTTCGAAGTCGAGGATGTGGACAAAGAGGAAAAACGCCTGCGAGAAGGAGGCATACAAGTCGTTCAACCATTGCGCGACGAACCGCACGGTCAGCGTCATGTTATCTTAAAGGATCCAAACGGCATATTGATTGACGTGATTATGCCAATTGAACCAAGTGCCGAGTTTTTGGCGGGCTATGCGGATGAAGCGCTTCCTGCCTAAGGGGAATGAGGACCACCTTCAAAATCCTACATGACCAGATGGAAGGCCGTTAACGGGCTGACCGTTAGCGGCCCCTCTGTCAGCTTTATCTTCCACTACATTGCCGAATAGCCGCCATCGACGGGAATCACAGTACCCGTAACGTGGCTGGCGTCTTCGGATAAAAGCCAAGCCACCAACGCCCCAACCTCCGATGGCTGACCCCAGCGTTTTTGCGGAAGACGGTCGAAGATTTTGGTCTCGCGTGCTGGGTCTTGCCGGATGGGTTCCGTCATGGGTGTTTCGATCCAACCAGGCGCGACGGTGTTGACCCGAATGCCCTCCTCTGCGAAGCGGCCTGCAAGAGCTTTGCCGAGCTGGGCCACTGCGGCTTTGGAAGCTGTGTAGGCCGGGGCATGGGGTCCGCCAAAAAAGCTATACATAGAACCGATGTTCACAATGGATCCGCCTTCGGACATCAGACGCTGCGCCGCCATCGCGCAACGCATGGTTCCCATCAAGTTCACATCGATGACACGGGAGAAACCGTCCATCTCATATTCTGCATCTTTCAGCAGAATCCCTGCGCAATTGACGTGCCCGTCAAGCCGACGGAAGCTTGCAAAAAACGCAGCGACTGCGGCGTCATCGGTCACGTCCAGGACCGCAGCATCCAACCCTTGGGCCTTGTCGCATTCATCCTGAGTGGCGCCAGTGGCTACGACCTGCCAGCCTCGGTCAATCAAGGCGCGCGCAACACCCGCGCCAATACCGCCTGTCCCGCCCGTGACGACCGCGCGCCGCACGCGCTCAGACCCGCTCATCGGCGCCCATCCGGCGCTCAAGCCAGCGCACACCTGCGCTGATAATCAGCACGAGGATCAGGTATTCAACGATCAAAAGTGAATAGATCTCCAGTGGGCGGTATTCTGTGACGACCAACTCATTGGCGCGGCGGGTGAGCTCTTGCATGCCGATAACGGAGGCAAAGGCGCTCATCTTCACGATGTAGATAAACTGGTTCGCCAATGGCGGAAGAATGCGCCTTATCGCCTGAGGCAAGATCACGTAACGCATGGTCTGGCGGTAGTTTAGCCCGATCGTCTGTGCCGCCTCGCTTTGTCCGCGGGCAATGGATTGGATGCCGGAGCGATAGATTTCAGCAGTAAACGCGCTGTCAGAAATGGCCAGCGTGATGATCGCGCCCCAAAACGGGTCGATGGGTATGTTCAAACCCATAGATCGGAAGATAATCGGAAGCCCATAGAAGACCCAAAACAGCATCGGCAAAAGCGGGATTGAGCGAACAAACTCCACGTAGATTCGGTTGATCAGACGCAACCAGCGGTTGCTCGACTGACCGGGCAAAGCCACGATGAGGCCGAGCACAATGGAAATAGCCGCCGCGATGACCGAGATCAGAATGGTGGCGCCCATGCCAGAGATCAAAACTGAATGTTGGTCCAACCCGACTGCGTGCGCGGGTCGATAACGTACCAGCCCCAATTCCCACCCTGCCCGCAGCCCGAAAGCAACAAGAGAAGAGAACATAGGATAAAAAATCGGGTCAAAATGATCGTCCTAATGCTGCAAGATCTGACTCAGGAAGGTCTGGCAGCGTTCGGTCTTGGGGTTCGCAAAGAACTCATCTGGCGGTCCATGCTCGACGATCTCGCCCTGATCCATGAAGACCATCTGGTCGGCGACCTTGCGGGCGAAGCCCATCTCGTGGGTCACGACGATCATTGTCATCCCCTCCTGGGCGAGTTCGACCATGACGTCGAGCACTTCGGCAATCATCTCCGGGTCGAGCGCGGAGGTCGGCTCATCAAACAAAAGCACTTCTGGCTCCATACAGAGTGACCGGGCGATGGCCACCCGCTGCTGTTGCCCACCGGACAGGGCTTTTGGCATCTTGTCGGCCTGATCGGGAATTCTCACGCGTTCAAGGTAGTGCCGCGCCCTCTCTTCCGCCTCGGCGCGGGTCAGACCGCGGGCTTTCATTGGCCCAAGCATCAGGTTGTCGAGCACGCTGAGGTGCGGGAAGAGGTTGAACTGTTGAAAGACCATCCCGATCTTGCCTTGGATTGAGGCTACGGACTTGGGGTCATTGGTAAGCTCCCGTCCCTGCAGTCGGATCGTGCCTTTTTGGTGGGCTTCGAGCTTGTTGATGCAGCGCACGACTGTGGATTTACCTGATCCTGAGGGGCCGCAAATGACAACCTTGGCTCCGGGTTCGACCGTCAAATTGATATCTTTCAGGACGTGAAAATCGCCGAACCACTTGTTCACAGCAACCATTTCTATTGCTGCTTGCGACATCGGTCCCCCAGAAAAATCATGTTCTAACCCCAGACCTCGTCCAGCTTATTTGATTTCTCCCCCATATCAAGCAAGGATGGCCCGTCAACAACAAGAACACCTAACCCTCAGGGAGTCTGAGATGAAGAAACTATTCAAAGCGGCCGCAGTGGCCGCTATCGGCCTGACGCTGGCCGGCGCGGCAACGGCGCAATCCGCGTTGAACGAAATTCTTAATGGCGGCGTGCTTAAAGTCGGCACGACCGGTGATTGGAACCCGATGTCGGTGCGTGACCCGGCAACAAACTCCTACAAAGGGTTTGATATCGACATCATGACCGAGCTTGCCACGGATCTGGGCGTCGAGGTCGAATTCGTGCCAACCGACTGGAAAACCCTGGTCAATGGCGTTGTCGCTGGTCAGTACCATATCACTGGATCAGCCTCGATCTCCCCGCCACGCATGAAGGCGGCTGGTTTCTCAGAAAGCTATATCGCCGTGGAAATCTTTCCATTCACCACTGCTGAGAAGGCAGGGAATTTCTCGGGCTACGACTCGATCAACCAAGCCGGCGTGACCGTCGCAACAACGCTCGGCACCACTTTTGAAGCACTGGTGCGTGAGTGGTTCCCGAATGCCGAGATCAAGGTCGTTGAAGCGCCTGCGCGTGGCTATCAGGAAGTGCTCGCCGGTCGAGCCGACGTGTTCATCACCTCCAACATCGAAGGCTCCACGCTGGAGCAAAAATTCGACGTCGTGCGCGTACCAGACACTGGCCCACGCGCGCCATCACCGATTGCGATGCTGCTACCTCAGAATGATCAGGTCTGGATCAACTACGTCAATAACTGGGTCAAATTGAAGAAAGCCAAGGGTTTCTTTGACGCCAATAAAGAAAAGTGGGGCCTCTGAGCCCAGCCTTTTGCGGTGGCGCTTTCAGGTGCCGCCGCCTCCCGATGTAATGCAACTCTCCCTCATGACATGGCCAGAAGTCGAAGCGCGTTTGAAACGCGGCGCTGGTGTCATGCTCCCAATGGGCTCGACTGAGCAACACGGCCCAATGGGGCTAATCGGGACCGATGCAATCTGCGCGGAAGCCTTCGCATTGGAGGCAGCGAAGCAATGCGATGCTATTGTCGCGCCGCCGATGACATATACCCCTGCGCCGTTTAACACCGCGTTCCCCGGCACCATTTCCCTCGATGCCACCGTTTTCGAAACCTGCCTGAAACAGGTTTGCGCAGGCCTTTTGGATCAAGGCTTTCGCGGGGTTTTTCTGGTGAACGGGCACGGGGCCAACATAGAGCCCGCACGCGCTGTAGCCGATAGCTTTCCAAAAGGCGCTATACATCTCCAAAGCTGGTGGGACCCTCCAGAGATGGGCCAGATGCGCACTGAGATGTTTGGCGATTGGGAGGGGATGCATGCCACCCCGTCGGAAGTGGCGGTGACCCAAACGCTTCACGGAACAAAGCCCGCAGGCAGGGCAAATCGCCCGCCAGAGAAGCTGAGCGCTGACTATATTCGAAATCACAGCGGCGACCGGCATGGACCGCCCGACGAACATCGCAAAGCCTTTCCTGACGGGCGCGTGGGATCACATTCCGCGCTCGCAACGCCGGATTTAGGGGAACAACTCTTAAAGGCGGGCGCGAAGGCCTTGGCACGCGACTACAAAGAGTTCTGCGAAGAACGCCACGCCATCAGTTGACGTCCTGAAAGCCCACCTCGCGATCGGGCTGGGCAAAAGCTGCCGCCGCACATGGGTACTGCGCCAGAATTCCAGGTCCTTCGTCCAAACGATCAAGGCAGAAGGTCCCGTTTTCCCACAGCGCCATCCCATCAACCATGATAGTCGGGTCAAATAGGTTCCACGAAATCTCACCCGGCGGCTCCGCTCCACAAGTATGAAAATGCAAAACGCGCGGATTGCCGAAAGCAGCGCCGCCCCATTTTTCATAGGCCCCACGTATGTCCAGGTGAAACCCGCAGCCGGGATGAATGCCGGCATGCCAGGAATGAACGGCATTTCGATCCAACCCAAAGGTCTTTGAAACGCGGTCGTAATGCGCATTGGCCTTCGCTACATCCCGGGCGCTGCCTTCAAATCCAGCAATGCGTCCGCGTTCGAGATAGGCAAAGACAGGCTCGCAAAATTCTACTGTATAGCTTTCGTAGTAATGCACGCCGGTCCCTGTCAGAAAATCCCCCAAGGCGACACGACCGGAAAACTCCCGCGCAAGCACCGGGGAGAAGACCGACATTGGGAAACGTATAAGACTTGTGTCCGTTGCCTTGGCAATGTCGTCTGGCACATGACCTTTGACCTCTGTCCCTGCAGGGCAGGTGATCGTGATCTCCCGCGCTTGCATCATGCGAAGATCGACAGCACGCTTGGCCTCGCAAAATGCGTTGTAGTGCGCAGTCCCAAATGAGGAGGCGAGCATCTCGCTACTTTGGGCGAAGCAAACCAGAATTCGTGGGCCATCAGGAAGCGTTGAGAAGCGAAACTGATCGCCGAGCCGGGCCAGAAAGAGCACAATATCGGCGTGTTGCATTGATGACAGGAGCGTCTCCCCAAGACACTCAGCCATTGGCTCAAACCCTACATTGAAGGCAGATACATGCAAACCTAGCTCGCGCGCTGCCTGACCAATGTCTGACCGTAAATTCTTATCAAAATACCCGTGATCTTCCGGCTCATAGGCTATAAGCAATCGCTCGCCAACCTGCGCCTCGGCGCAGTTTGACAAAAGATTTAGAGCCCCAACGCGTAAGTTGAGCGCCATTTGATCTGTCGCCGCGTCAAACGCCCCCATTGTCCCCTCGCTCGACCGTCAGAACCTGGTGCTTGCACGGCATGTGAGCATTAAACCTTCGCAAAAACAACAATTACGTGTTTCGGAGGGTAACTTTTGGACATTCGAAACAGATCACACACCGAACAACGCGGTGGCTCGCTTCGTTTGGAGCGTTTGGGGCGGTGCATGTGTTTGATACACCTTCGAAACAAGAAATAGGCACCGTCGACGCTGTACCCCGGGCCAGATCATGTTTATGCCCGATCAGTGGAACGCGTTTGGCTGGTTCGCGTGCAAGACGGGGGAGTAATGTCGGTAATCCTGATCATTGAACAGGTGCTCAACGGCCTGCAATTCGGTGTGATGCTGTTTTTGATGGCCGCAGGGCTGACGCTGATCTTTGGCGTCATGGGGCTGATCAACCTTGCGCACGGATCGCTTTACATGGTCGGCGCGTTTGCGGCGGCATGGGTGGCCGGTTTGACCGGCTCGTTTGTTTTGGCGCTCGGCGCGGCGCTGGCGGCGGCGGCGGCGGCAGGCGCTTTGATTGAGATGCTTGTGATCCGAAGGCTCTACAAGGCCGCTCATTTGGATCAGGTTCTTGCAACCTTCGCGCTCATCCTGATCTTTTCGGAGGGGACACGCTGGGTATTCGGCTCCTTCCCCCTGTTTTTAGATGTGCCCGCCTACTTATCCGGGCCGATCACTTTGCCGGGCGGGATACAATACCCGTTCTACCGCCTTGTTCTGATCGGCATCGGCGTCGCCGTCGCCTTAGCCTTATGGTGGCTGACCGCGCGCACCCGTCTTGGCATCCAAATTCGCGCAGGCGAAAATGATCGCGAAATGATTGCAGCCCTGGGCGTCGACATCTCAAGGCTCTACACCTTGGTGTTTGCACTTGGTGCGGCCTTGGCGGGCCTTGCAGGCGCGTTGGTGGGTGCGATCCAATCGGTACAGGTGGGGATGGGCGAGCCCGTTCTGATCCTTGCCTTCGTTGTCATCGTTATCGGCGGGATCGGCTCTATCCGAGGGGCGTTTATCGGCGCGCTTCTCGTCGGTTTGACCGACACGCTCGGCGGCATTTTCCTGCCTGAGCTGTTCAAATTGTTCATGGGAACGGGCGCCGCCACGCAAACGGGCTCGGCGCTGGCCTCGATGGCTGTCTACATCTTGATGAGCATCGTATTGATCTGGCGGCCCGCAGGGCTGTTCGGGGGGCAATCGTGATCCCCGAACGCATTTTGAACCTGGTCGTGATTTTGGGCTTTATTGCTGTGCCAATATGGGCCGTTTTCGCGGACGAGATTTTTACGCTGACCTTGGTCACCAAGGCCATGATCCTTGGTCTTGCTGCAGTTGGCCTCAACATCGCGCTTGGCATTGGCGGCATGGTGTCATTCGGGCATGCTGTGTTTTTCGGGATCGGTGGATATGCCATGGGGATCCTGGCGCACCATGCCCAGACCTTTACGCCGCTTTCCGTGGGGCCGATCACGATGGCGGGCACCAAATCCATGCCAGTGATTTGGATCACGGCCATGTTGGTCTCCGCCGCGGTTGCCTGGGTGATCGCACGGCTGAGCCTGCGTACAACAGGCGTCTACTTCATTATGATCACCCTCGCCTTTGGGCAAATGTTCTACTATTTCACGATCTCCTGGGGCACCTATGGTGGGGAGGATGGACTGCCGATCTATGTGCGCAACAGCTTCCCTGGTCTCAACACGCTGGTGCCGCTTCAATATTTGATGCTCTGCGGTGCCGCATTGGGACTGGCGCTTTTACTTCAGTGGCGGTTGCGCGCCTCGCCTTTCGGGCTCGCGTTGAATGCTGCGCGCCAAAGCCCGGCGCGGGCGGAGACTGTGGGGCTCGATCCGATGCGTATCAAACTTTGGGCCTTTGTCATCTCCGGAACGATCACCGGGTTGGCCGGCGCGCTCTTTGCCGATCTCAACCGCTTCGTCAGCCCGACCATGTTTAGCTGGCAGCTTTCCGGAGAGCTGATCATCTTGATTATCATCGGCGGTGTGGGCCGGCTCTTTGGCCCGGTGATCGGTGCGGCTGTTTTTGTCACTCTAGAGCATTGGCTCGGCGGGCTCACGGATTTCTGGCATGTCTGGCTTGGGGTGATCCTGCTCTTCATCGTGCTCTTTGGGCGCGGCGGGATCATTGGATTTTTAACCGGGAAGGAAGGGCCGCATGTCTGAGCCCGTTCTGGCCACCCATGAGTTGAAAAAATCTTTTGGCGCGCTGGTTGCCACTGACAACGTGTCCATCGACCTGCGCCCGGGCGAAATCCACGCCGTGATCGGGCCGAATGGTGCGGGCAAGTCGACCCTGATTGGCCAAATTTGTGGCGCGCTCGCGCCTGATGCTGGCCGCGTTGAGATCATGGGCCGCGACGTTACGCGCTTTGACACTGCAGCACGCGCACGGGAAGGGCTGGGACGTACCTTCCAGATCTCTGCCTTAGCGATGGAGGATACCGCGCTCGAGAACGTCCTACTTGGCGCGATCGGCCAAACGGGGCGGGCCAGGCGTTTTTGGTCGCCTGTTGCGCGGGACGCGGACCTGCAAACGTGCGCTATGGGAGCGTTGGAGCGGGTTGGCCTTGCTGAGAGCAAGGACACGCGCTGCGCGGACCTGTCTCATGGGCAGCGCCGCCAGTTGGAAGTCGCAGTCGCCCTGACGCTCTCCCCCAAGGCCTTTGTCATGGATGAACCTATGGCCGGGCTCGGACTGGACGGGTCCAAAACCATGACGTCCTTTTTGGACGGGCTGCGGTCCGAGGCGCCGATCTTATTGGTCGAGCATGATATGGACGCAGTCTTCGCTCTTGCTGACAGGATCAGTGTGCTGGTCTATGGCCGTATCATCGCCAGCGGGACGGTTGACGATATCCGCGCGTCGAAAGAGGTACGAGACGCCTACCTGGGGGAAAGCGTATGAGCTTGCTCGAGGTCGGCGGTCTGAAAGCCTCCTATGGCAGCGCGCAAGCACTGTTCGATGTCTCGCTCAGTATTAGTGAAGGCGAAGTTGTCGCACTGATGGGGCGCAACGGGATGGGCAAGACCACCACAGTGCGTGCGATCTGCCAGATGATTTCATCGCAAGGTGTTTTGCGCTTCGCAGGGCAAGATTTGCAACGTCTCCCCAGCCATCGGATCGCAAGGCTCGGGATCGGGTTAGTGCCAGAGGGACGGCGCTGTTTCGCTGGCTTGACTGTCCAAGAGAACCTGCTTTCTGCCGCGCGCCCGGGAGAGTGGACAACTCAGTCAGTCGGCGCGCTCTTCCCGCGCCTTGCGGAGCGTCGCGATCAAAAGGCGGCCTCCCTTTCTGGGGGTGAGCAGCAGATGTTGGCCATTGGGCGCGCGCTGATGACGAACCCGCGGTTGCTCATTCTTGATGAGGCGACGGAAGGTCTCGCCCCGCTGGTCAGGCAAGAAATCTGGGCCGCCATCGCGCGCTTAAAGCGCGACACCGGGCTTTCGATCCTCGTCATAGACAAATCTCTCAAGGAGCTATCCGCCATTTCCGACCGGGCCGTGATCCTTGAACGGGGCTCGAGTGTTTGGGCGGGGGCAATTGAGGATTTGAGCCCCGAGGTAACCGACAGATTTGTAGGCGTTTGATGAGTGAGAGCGCGCAGGCTTAAGCCCCGACGCCCGTGATATCGAACTCAATCACCAAGGGGCAGTGGTCACTCGCTTTAGGTCGGTCCCATCCGATCCGCGGATAGCGTTTGATCCCGTCCGAGTTTGGAACGCGGTAAGGCATGCCGGATCGGATAATCTCTGGCGCACCTGACTGCATCGCGGCCAGTGCCGGCGAGGCGATGATGTAATCAAGCTGAGATTTGGTACGCCCCGCGGAGAAGTAATGCGTCC
Source organism: Litoreibacter sp. (assembly GCA_026710325.1). Lineage (GTDB taxonomy): Bacteria > Pseudomonadota > Alphaproteobacteria > Rhodobacterales > Rhodobacteraceae > Litoreibacter. Next base: position 12,871 of record JAPORH010000140.1, read on the forward strand.
AACGGCTGTCTGCAGGAAGCTGGTCGACCAAATTCACGCCAAACCCGTCACCCAATAGCGGGTCAAGGCCCGAGTCGCCCGTAACAGGCTCAAATGTCTCTACAAAGGAGCCGTCATCGTTCAACCGCTTACCAACTTTGATCTGCCCGGTGTAGTCGTTCAGGTCGCCCACTATGGCCCAAAGCGGATTGGCAACGCCTTCGAACTTGCGCGTTATGATCTCCCGCACCGCAATCCCTTCAAGCTGCCGTGTGCCTATGCTGGCTGTCCGACCGCCACCCATGGATTTGAAGTGGCAATTGAAGATCGACACGGTTTGATCAATGCTCCCACGCGCGTTTTTGATATGGGTTTCAATCTCAAGGCAATCGCGCCGGAAGATACGGCCTCTTCGGTCTTTGCGCGCCTGTTCCGCCCGCGGAAAATCCTCAAGGAGCTGCTTGCCACTATCGGTCTCCCGCACGAATGCGCCAGTTACAGCACGGTGGCTTCGGGTCATGATTGGGCGAATGTCGCGGGCAATAACGGCCACATCGATACCGCGGAAATCATTCCCTTCATGCAAAACGAATTGATCATACTGATCGACACCAATCTTTTTGACGTAGCTGTCAAAAAAGCGCTCCATCGCCCCAATGCTGTCGATTTCCTGTAGACAATAAATATCGGCATCCGCTGCAGCCATGGCTAGGGCCGTGTGCTGCCGACGGTCATCATCTTGCGAAATCGCGGCGACCTCCACCTGGCGTTTGAAATCTTCGAACTTTGTAAAGTCGCCATCTCCGAATTGCCCGTAGAACTGGACAATCTCTGGCAGATACCGCGCATCCCGATGATTGGTGAACGCCCCGAAATCATGGCGGGTGAACAGGTTTTCTACGTTGAATGTGCAAATGCGCAATCTCATGGCCAAGCCCCTCGTCATTAAATGGGGCCAGCCTAGGCGAGTATCTGGTTTGCGCAAGCGATTTGACCGGGCGCGCGAAGCAGCCCGGCCTTTGGTGTTTCTTATAGTCCGTCAGATTGGGACCATGCTCGCCTGGCCTGACGCCACCGCAACCTCGACAATGGAGGCGGCGACTGCGAGATCTTGAAGCCCTACACCGGTGCCATCGAACAGTGTGATCTCGTCTTCAGAGCTGCGCCCGGCGTGGGTTCCGTTGATAACGCTGCCCAGCTGCGGAATATCACCCTCGGCCAGAATACCTTCCTTAATCGCGTGCTGCGCCTCCCCGATGGAAATCGATTGCGCGACCTCGTCGGCAAAAACAGTGGCCTTAGAAATCAGATCGGTCCCAACCTCTTGTTTGCCAATCGTGTCAGTGCCCATGCAGGCAATATGCGTGCCGGGGCTCACATGCTCACCTAGCAGCGTCGGAGCAAAAGAGGAGGTGATCGTGATGATTGCGTCAGCCTCAACCATACCAGGGAGCTCTACAGCTTCGAACTGAACGCCCATCTCTTCTGCCACAGCAGCAAGACCTGGCAACATTTCTGGATGGTAATTCCAGCCAATCACCTTCTCAAACGGATGGGTCTCAAGTGCTGCGCGCAGCTGGAACTTGGCCTGGTGGCCTGCACCAATCATGCCCAGCACTTTCGCGTCTTTTCGCGCCAGATGGCGTAAGGACACCGAAGAGGCCGCCGCCGTGCGCAGCGCCGTCAACAGATTGCCGCCGACCATCGCCGTCACCCGCCCACTGTCGGGATCGAACAAGAAAACGGTGGATTGATGGTTGATCAGCCCGCGCCGCGCCAGGTTATGGGGCCAGTAGCCGCCCGCTTTGAGGCCCAGCACCCCGCCCGCGCGATCGAACCCGCCTTTGAAGCCGTATAGCGCGTCCTCGTGACCGATGGCTTCCCGAACGACCGGGAAGTTGTAAGCGTCACCTGCAGCCATGGCTGCGAAGACTTTCTCGACCGCGTCAAAGGCTGCTTCGCGGGTCAGCATGTCAGCGATCATACCCTCGGGGACAATCGCAAGCTGGTGTTGTGTCATCTGCGTACCGTCCATCAGTAAGCCTTCCCGCGCGCAGAAACCGGCCAAAGCGTTTCGACCTTGCCGCCGCGCACTCCGACATACCAATCATGGACGTTGCAGGTCGGGTCGCAGTGACCAGGGACCAGCTTGAACTTGTCGTTGACCTTCAAAACGCCATCCGGGTCAGCAACCACACCATGCTCGTCAGAACATTTGACATATTCCACGTCCGTGCGGCCAAAAATCACCGGCAGCCCACTGTCAATGGATTGGGCCTTTAGCCCAGCATCCACAATAGCCTTGTCGGCTTTGGCGTGGCTCATGACGGAGGTCAGGATGAAGAGCGCGTTTTCCCACTCCCCCTGGTCAATCCGTTTGCCATCCTTGTCCAAAATACGACCGTAGTCGGCATCCATGAAGGCATAGGACCCGCATTGCAGCTCATTGTACACGCCCGAGTTGCTCTCGAAATAGTAGGAGCCGGTACCGCCGCCGCCGACGATGTCGCAGTCCAGCCCTTCTGCTTTCAGCGTGTCAACTGCGTCTTTCACCTGAGCCACCGCGATGGCAATCTTGGCCTTGCGATCCTCATAGCTGTCCATGTGCTGCATCGCGCCCTGATAGGCTTGGATGCCAGCGAATTTCAGGCCCGGCGCCGCGTCAATGGCTTTTGCAATCTCTACCACTGCCCGGGTTGTCGTCACGCCGCACCGCCCCGCGCCGCAGTCAATCTCGACCAAGCATTCGATTTCGGTGCCATGCTTTGTCGCGCCTGCCGACAGATCGGCGACATTGGCAACGTCATCCACGCAACAAATAGTGCGCGCGCCCAGCTTTGGCATGCGCGCCAACCGATCTATCTTGGCCGGGTCGCGGACCTGGTTGGAGACCAGCACGTCCTTGATGCCGCCGCGTGCGAACACCTCGGCCTCGGAGACCTTTTGGCAGCACACGCCGCAGGCGCCACCAAGCTCAACTTGCAGCAAAGCGACGTCAACGGATTTGTGCATTTTGCCATGCACCCGGTGACGCATGCCATGAGCCTTGGCATAGTCGCCCATCTTCTTGATGTTGCGCTCCAGCGCGTCGAGATCGAGCACAAGGCATGGGGTCTGGATCTCCGCCTCATTCATGCCGGGCAATGCAGGCACGTCGTAGCCAACTTCCAGATCGCTATATTGGGTCATATCTTTCATGTCAGAAATCCTTGCTCAAACTGTCCAGGGAAGGCGGTCAAGATCGACATTGCCGCCGGTGATGATGACGCCGACGCGCTTGCCGGCGAAATATTCAGGGTTCTTCAAGATGCAGGCCAAAGGCACCGCGCAGGAGGCCTCCATGACGATCCGCAGATGCTTCCAGGTGATCTTCATTGCGTCGATGATCTCCTCCTCGGACGCAGTAAAAATCTCGGTCACATGGTTGGAGACGAAATGCCAGGTCCGCTCTTTCAGGGGCACAAGCAGCCCATCTGCAATGGTCTTTGGCGCATCATCGGCGATGATGTAGCCCGCCTTGAAACTGCGATAGGCGTCATCTGCCTGCTCTGGCTCGGCTGCAATGATTTGCACTTCAGGCGCTAGGGTAGACAGGGTCAAACAAGTCCCAGAGATCATGCCACCGCCGCCGATCGGTGCAACCATCATGTCGAGCCCGTCAGTTTGCTCCATGAATTCCTTCGAGCAAGTCCCCTGCCCCGCGATCACGCGCGGGTCATTGTAAGGGTGTACGAAATCGCCACCCGTGGCCGCCTGCACATTGGCAAACGTCGCTTCGCGCGACGTCGTGGAGGGCTCGCATTCAGTGATGACACCACCGTAGCGGCGCACAGTGTCCTTCTTCGCCTGTGGTGCAGTGCGAGGCATAACGACGTTGCACGGAATACCACGGCGCATCGCAGCGTAGCTGAGGCAGGAAGCATGATTGCCTGAGGAATGCGTTGCAACGCCAAGCTTGGCTTGCTCATCATCGAGGCCAAATACCGCGTTCGTTGCACCGCGCACTTTGAACGCTCCGGGCTCTTGAAAGTTCTCGCATTTGAAAAACAGCTGCGCGCCGGTGAGTTCATTCAGGTGGGCCGAAGTGCGCACCGGTGTGCGATTGATATGCGGCTTGATGCGCTCATGCGCTTCGAGCATGTCGTCATAGGTTGGGATATCGGTGATCATGTCCTTCATTACGCGGCCTCCGACAGGGTTGTTGAGTTTCCTTGGCGATAAATTTCTTGCGCGGCCGCAACACCGGAGCCGAGTGTAATGTCGAGCCCGAGATCGGCCATAACCATCTCCGCCGTGGCGATACCGCTCAGCGTCATTACATCTGTAAGACTGCCCAGATGTCCAATGCGGAAGACCTTTCCGGCGACATCGCCGAGCCCCGCGCCGAAGGCCACTCCATAGGCGCTATCCGCGTGGGAGACGATGCGACCCGCATCAAACCCAGCCGGCGTCATGATTGCCGTCACCGTGTCAGAATAGAGCTCCGGACGGGTCGCGCAGACCTCCATCCCCCAGGCTGCGACCGCCGCGCGAACGCCCTTGGCGATGCGGGTGTGGCGGGCAAATACCTGATCAAGCCCTTCTTCCATGAGCATGTCGCAGGCCTCTTTCAAACCGTTCAACATGCCCACGGACGGCGTGTAGGGATAGCCGCCAGACGCATAGCTCGCAGCCATATCCTGAATGTTAAAATACCCGCGCGGCAAGCCGCCCTGTTCGGTCGCCTTCATCGCCTTGGGCGAGAAGGCGGCGATGCCAAGACCCGCAGGCAACATAAAGCCTTTTTGAGAGCCTGTGACCGCTACATCCACCCCCCAAAGATCAAAGTGGAAATCCATCGACCCGATTGAACTGACGCCATCAACAAAGAGCAATGCAGGATGGTCTGCGCTTTCAAGCGCCAACCGAACGGCGCTCACGTCCGACTTCACACCTGTTGCGGTCTCGTTGTGCGTCACCAGTACGGCTTTGATCTTGTTTTCTTTGTCAGCAGCCAGCTGCTCGGCCGCCCAATCTGTCGCAAAGCCCTCGCCCCAAGTCACGTCCTTCGAGATGACGTTGAGCCCGAAGTCGCGGCACATTTTGATCCACTTCTGGCTGAACATCCCGTTGCGCACGGCCAAGACGGTGTCGCCCGGGTTAAGTGTATTGGCGATTGCCGTCTCCCAGCCGCCCGTCCCGGTTGAGGGAAAAATAAACACTTCGGCCACACGCGACTTAAGCACGGCCTGCACACCGCTGCGCGCCGCATTGAGCAGGCCAGGAAAGCTTGCCGAACGGTGATCCATAGTTGGCAGGTCGCAGGCACGCCGCAACGCTTCTGGCATATTGGTCGGTCCCGGAATGAACACTGGGTTTTGCAAGCTCATAGTCTCATCTCCCTTTTCGATGTGATGGGTATACGCAGCCTGGCCACTAGGTCGCAATTTTTTTGAAATCTTTTTTCACAAATGGAAACTCAGGGTAAAATTATTTATTTACATAGCGTTATATTTTTTCATATTGTAAAATTGTTTTTCATTTATAAAGATGAGAGAAAAAATGAGTGAGCTTACACCCCGTCGCAGCCGGGGGCGGCCCAAGGCCTGGGACAGCAAAACCGAGCAGAACACCATTAAATCGCTTGATCGCGCAATGGAGGTGCTGGAGCACCTCTCGACGCTGGCTGGGGCCACTCTGTCAGAGCTTGCGGGCGACCTCGATCAATCGCCAGCAACGGTCTACCGCGTTTTGGTGACGCTCGAAGGTCGCGGCTTGGTGGAATTCGACGCAGAAACGCAGCTTTGGCATGTCGGCGCACAGGCTTTTGTCGTGGGCGCGCGCTATCTTCGGCGTACCTCGCTTGTGGACAGGGCGACGCCCATTTTGCGCGCGTTAATGGGCGAGACTGGCGAGACGGCAAATCTTGCCGTCCCCAAGGACGGCACCGTTGTCTTTGTTAGCCAAGCGGAATGCCACCATTCGATCCGCGCGTTTTTCCCACCCGGGTCCGCCTCGCCGATGCATGCCTCTGGGATAGGCAAAGCGCTCCTGTCCGAGATGCCGACAGCGATGCTCGAACGCGTCATCACCTCTGGTGCGCTGGAGCGCTTCACCGAATACACGATGGACGACCCCGACACTCTTGTCGCTGAGCTGGAACGCACGCGCGCACGCGGCTTTGCCATAGACGACCAAGAGAAGAATATCGGGATGCGCTGCATCGCCTCGCCCGTGTTCAACTGGACAGGTGACGCTGTCGCGGGCATTTCGATATCGGGCCCGCTCGCGCGGATCGGGGACGGCGAGATACCGGGCCTCGCCGCATCAGTTATGAAAGCCGCGCGTGAATTGTCGGAGGCGCTAGGGGCAGAGCGCTAGGCCCTGCCCCAGCTGTTTCAAGCAGCACTAGTCGCCATAGGCCACGGAAGGAAGCCACGTGGTCAGCGCCGGGAACTCGAAGACGATGAAGAGCCCGACGAGCTGCAAAATCACAAACGGGATAACGCCCTTGTAGATATGTGAAAGCGACACGCCAGGCGGGCAGACCCCTTTGAGATAGAAGAGCGCAAACCCCACGGGCGGGGTCAGGAAGGATGTCTGCAACGTCACCGCCACAAGGATCGCGAACCAAACGACAGAGGGATCGCGCACCTGGTCGAAGCCCGGAATGGCAAGATCGAGTGCCAGAATGATCGGCAGCATCAGCGGCATAATGATGATTGTGATCTCGATCCAGTCGAGCAGGAAGCCCAACAGGAACACGATGAACAAAATAATGGCCACGGTGAGGTAAGGGTCCTCAAAAGCCGACAACACCAGATTCTGGACGATCTCATCCCCGCCATAGCGGCGCAGCACGAGCGCGAAGAAGTTTGCCGCGAGGAAGATACCCACAATGTAGCCAGCCGTATTGAGCGTCGAACGGCTCACGTCACGCAATACGCCGAAGCTCAGCTTTCCATTGGCCAAGGCCAGCAGGGTCGCCCCCATTGCGCCAAGGCCCGAGGCCTCTGTTGGTGTCGCATAACCTGCAAAGATCGACCCCAGCACGAGAAGGATCAGAAGCATCGGCGGCACGACGGCTAGCAACACCTCTTTCACCTCCGCCCAACCGACCGCTTCTGTTCGCTCAGGTGCAGGCATGGCAGATGGGTTGATGATGCCGTAGATCACGATGAAAATGATGTAGAGGGCACCCAGCAGCAACCCCGGGAACAGCGCCCCCATGAACAAATCACCCAGAGAGATCGCAAGCTGGTCGGACATAATCACCAGCATGATCGAGGGTGGGATCAGGATGCCCAAGGTCCCCGCGCTGGCGATTGTGCCTGTGGCAATGGGTTTCGAATAGTCCTGCTTCATCATTGCAGGCAGCGCCATCACGCCAAGAAGTGTCACTGAGGCCCCGATCACGCCAGTGGAGGCTGCCAGGATGATCCCGATCAGCAGCACGGTCAGCGACAGCCCGCCGCGCAAGCCCCCGAAGAGCTTTTGCATTGCATGCATCATGCGCTGCGCGACGCCGGACTGATCCAGCATAAGCCCCATGAAAATGAACATTGGCAACGCCACCAGCACCGGGTTTTGGACGATATTGCCAAACAACCGGGCAGAGAGTGCCTGCAGTCGTTGATAGTTTATCCCTGTGCGATCAAATTCGATAATGTCTCGCAGCTGCCCGCGGAAAGGGTCGAGGAAAAACTCGGCGATCAACACAAAGACAAGGCTGATCCCCACCAGTGCCATCGCAACCGGGATGCCGCGAAAGAGCATCCAGATAAAGCCAAGGAACATCGCCAGCACGGCGAATTCATTCAATGTCAGAAACTGACCGATAAAGCTCAACATGGCTCAGCCCCCTATGCGCTTCGGCGGCCAAGCAGCCGGGCGGCACCGATCAGCACAAAAGTTGCGACAAGCGTGATGACGATGGTGTATTTGATTTCCCAATTGCCGAGGTCGAATTCGTCGAAGATCGGATGCCGACCGATTGCTCGGGTCTGGGTATCAGGTGGGCTGGTGAGGTAAATCGCCCACCAAATCACGTAAAACACGGCGAGGTTGACCAAGAACATGGTCGTCGGGAATGCATAGAGCAGCTTTCGCCAAAGAACGGGTTCGGTGAGTTGTGACAAGGCGCGCACATAGGCCGACCAAGCGGCAACCCCGATGAGCAGGAAGCTCACATTCATCATGACCTTCAGGATCCAAAGGTTATGCAAACCGTTGGGGCTGCTGGAGCCTTCATCTGAGACCACAGACGCAATGGCGTAATGAATGGTGACGTCCCAGCATAGAATAATGAATGGCAGAAACAGCCAACCTAAAGCGATTGCGTCATAGACGCGTTTCTTGCGTTCAGGAAAGCCGTCATAAAAGATGTCGACGCGCACATGGCTGTTGGTCGTGACCGCATAAGCAATGCCGATCAACACGGCTGATCCGTACATCCACCATTGCAAATCGTCCATCCACGCTTGGTTCCCAGGGCCGATGCCAGAACGTCCGAGTGTCCGCAGAACAACCTGCGTACAGATGACCAGCATAAGGAGCGGAAAGACCCACGCGAAAATGTTGGAGACAAAAACTGTAAACCGGTCGCCTTTATTGTGCTGATCTTTGCCAACCTCGCCCGGGTCCGTGACCGCTGCGACCATCTCTTCAGATTGCATCTGCGCCTCCCAAAATTTCCCAATCGCATCTGCGATGTCTGACGCGCCCTCAACACGTCAGATGGACCGAGGCGACAAACGGATCGCCTCGGTCATTCTCTATGTCTTGATCAATGTGATCAGTTGCGCGGACGCGGCAGATAGATGTTCTCGTTCCAGACTTTGTAGCCAGCGCGGAACTCTTGCAGATCATCCCAGACTTCTTTGAAGTAAGCGTCTTCGGCGGCTAGTTCGGCGGCAACCTCGTTCCAGGCGGACTCAAACGTGTCGAGCATTTCAGGCGACCACTGTTTGATGGTCACACCGTTGTTCTCGACATTGTCTTGCATCGCATCGAAATTGGTGGCCTCACCCTCAGCATAGTTGTCAGTGATGTTGGCCATGCAGGCGATCTCGATCTGATTTTGCGAGATTTCGTCCAGGTCGTCCCAACGATCTTTGTTGATCAGCAGTTCGAACATGGTGGCGGGCTGGTGCCAGCCTGGGAAGTAGTTGAACTTCGCAATGTTGTGGAAACCAAGACGCGCATCGATACGCGGCATCGAGAATTCGGTCGCGTCGATCGCGCCGCGCTCCAGGGCCGGGAAGATGTCGCCACCTGCGAGCAGGGAGGTCGATACACCCAGACGCTGCATAACTTCCGCGCCGAGACCGAAGAAGCGCATGTTCAGACCTTCAAGGTCAGCCACGCCGTTGATCTCGTTCTTGAACCAGCCAGAGGTTTCAGGCGCGATGATGCCACACGGGATCACGTGCACGTTGTAGCCGTTGTCGTCATACATGCGCTGGAACAGCGCGGCGCCGTCGTCATAGAGCATCCATGCCAGGAACTCGCCAGCTTCTGGGCCAAAAGGCACGGCAGCGAAGAGCGAAGCGGCGGGGATTTTACCCTGCCAATAACCAGCAGTCGTGTAAGCCGCGTCGACCGAGCCATTTGAGACGGCGTCAAGCGCTTCAAGCGCCGGAACCAGTTCACCCGGGTCGAAATGCTCAAACTCGACATCGTTGGAGATTGAGTTCAGTTTCTCGGTGAAGCCCACGGCGGCGGTGCCAAGGATTGGCAGGTTCTTACCGAAGGCCGAAGTCATCTCGAATGTTTCCTGAGCGTTGGCCGTTGTCGCCATACCGAGCCTGAGTGCCGCCACGGCTGTCATTGTGCGAATAGTCATATGGTTCCTCCCGAAAGTTACTAATCGTGCATGCCAGATCTGGTAAAAATTTCTTACCAATTGGTGGGATAACACTTCGCAGATTTAATTGGAATACCCAATAGTGAGGAGAATTCAGGGCCTGCCCTGCTGTCTCCGCCCATCCGGGACTGCCGATCGCACTGAGCGCCGAAAGCCCCGTCTCGTTTCTGCTAAGCCCCCCAAAACCTCCATCAGACCCTTGCGTGCCAGTAGCTAGCACACTGAGACGATTTGTCGCTAGCTATTGGAAGAAATTAGTATCACCGAATGATGGTTGGAAATGGACTGCGACATACTGATGGGGCTAAGTATCTGTTTATTCTCGTGAAATTAAATTGCCGCCGCACTGCCTTTCCGAAAAATCTCTTGGAAAAATTCTGCTAATGCACTGCTTCCAGTGACGGGCAGTGGCGAGCCGACAACAGAATAGAAGAATGGGAGCAAAGGGTTTCGGCGGGCCAAGTCCAGGCCCGCCATTCACTCGATCAGGCGAAAAGAACGCCTTCTTCGCTCATTGGAAGCGAAGCGACCATGACACCTGAAGCCGCCGCAATCGCGTTGGCAAGTGCTGGTGCGGAAGGCGGGGTGCTTGGCTCGCCCACACCGGTTGGCGCTGCTTCTGACATCACGATGTGTACGTCGATCCCGCGAATATCACTGATCCGAAGCGGCTCATAATCGGGGAAGTTGAATTGCTCCACCGCGCCGCCAGCCAAGGTGATCTGGTCGCGCATGACATGCCCAATCCCATAGCCGATCCCGCCTTCCATTTGCGCCTTGATCACATCCGGATTGATCGGGATGCCGCAATCCACGGCGCAGGTGATGTTCTCGATCACGATGCCATCTTCCGGATTGCCCGAAATCTCAGCAACCTCGGCAACGTAGGAGCCGAAAGATTTATGGACCGCAACGCCGTGGTAACGACCCGCAGGCGCATTGCCCCAATTGGCCTTCTCTGCCGCGAGCTGTAGCACAGCCGCCTTGCGATCCGCATCCTCGCTGCCTGTCAGATAGCCAAGCCGGAACTCGACCGGGTCAGCGCCCGCTGCCTTGGCGGCCATATCCATCATTACTTCCATGACATAGGCCGTATGCGTGTGCCCGACCGAGCGCCACCAGAGCGTGCTTGTCGCCTTTTTGGTATCCGTTAATCCGACAAAGAGCTGCGGGATTTGGTAAGGTGTGTCATTGGTGCCCTCGATCGATGAGTGGTCGATCCCGTCGCGCACCGCAAATGCCTCAAATGGGGTGCCTTTCATGATGGATTGGCCCGCGACCTGATGCTCCCAACCGACAATCTTGCCGTCTGTCACACCGACACGCACCTTGTGGCCAAAGGCGGGGCGGTAATAACCGCTGCGCAGGTCATCTTCGCGCGACCAGACGAGCTTCACAGGACGGGTACGATCGGTGATCGCGAAGGCAAGCGCCGCCTCCACCTGATAATCCGCATCCGGCGTTGCGCGCCGCCCGAAGGAGCCGCCTGCGAGCATCGTTTTCACACGCACCTTATCCATCGGCAGTTCAAGGATTTGCGCCAGTGCCATATGGGGCCCTGTTGGCATTTGGGCACCATCATGCAACGTCACGCCGCCATCTGCATCCGGCTCGATCGTGCAGTTCAGCGGCTCCATTGGCGCATGCGCAAGCAATGGGAAATAGAAGGTTTCCTCGACGACACTTTGTGCGCCATCAATCGCGGCGGCCACCTCTGATTGCTCGTTTCCGGTCGCGTTGTAGGTCGGCGCGAAATCAAGCGCGGCCATAATCTCGGCCTTGATCTCGTCACTGCTGCGGGTTTCAGCGTCAGACATGTCCCACTCGACTTGCAGAGCCTCGCGCGCCTGGAATGCCGCCCATGTGTCCTCCGCATAGACAGCGACGCCTGCCAGATTTGGCAAAGTTGCGGCCCGGATGAAGCCTTTCACCTGTGCAGAACCACTGTCGTCAAAGCTGGCTACTTTACCGCCTTTCTGGGGCGAGCGCGCGATGACTGTAACCATTTGCTCGGGCAGATGCAGATCCATTCCGAACATTGCCTGCCCATTGGTCTTGGTCTTGGAGTCGAGCCGGCGGATGTCCGGGTTGCCAATGAGGCGCCACTCGGATGGCGTGGTCAGCCGGGGCTCAGAAGGTGCTTCAAGCTCCGCCGCAGCCACGACGAATTCAGCAATAGAAGCCGTTTGCCCTGCGCCGGTGACTTGACCCTCAACTATTTTCAAACCACCTGCATCCACACCCCACGCGTCAGCCGCAGCTTGGATCAGCATCTCCCGCGCGGCGGCGCCCGCCTGACGATATTGATTGAAAGAGTTTGCGATCGCGGTAGACCCGCCCGTGCCTTGGAAGGGGCCAAACAGCAGGTTATTGTAAACCTCCGGGTTGGATGGAGCGAATTCATAGTCGATCTGATCCATGCCTACGCCAAGCTCTTCCGCAATCAAGGTCGACAGTCCGGTCGTTGGCCCCTGTCCCATTTCGAAATGTTTGACGACGGCAATGACTTTGCCCTCGCTTGTGATTTTGACAAATGGGTTCAGCGCCGCGTCAGTCTTGGCCGAGGCAACAGCACCAGAAGGGCTCAGACCCAAAACCAAAACGGCCGCGCCGGAGCCAGCTAAGAACGTTCTACGTGAAATCGTCATCGCTTAAGCCTCCAGAATTTCGGATGCGCGCTCAATAGCCGCGCGGATACGTTGATAGGTGGCGCAGCGGCAGGCATTGCCGTTCATGTAGTCGTGAACGTCATCGACCGAGGGCTTTGGATTTTCCGCCAGCAACCCAACAGCAGACATGATCTGTCCGGATTGGCAGTAGCCGCATTGCACCACATCAAGCTCCACCCAAGCCTGTTGAACTGCGGCGCCCACTTTGATGTCTTCCATGGCCTCAATCGTCGTGACCTCTGCACCCTCGACGTCCTCGATGTAGGTCTGGCAGGAGCGCGACGGCACACCATCGACATGCACCGTGCACGCGCCGCAAGAGGCCACGCCGCACCCAAATTTCGTGCCCGTTAGTTTCAATTCGTCACGGATCACCCATAAAAGGGGCGTGCCCGGTTCTGCGCTTACCGTCGTCTCTCGTCCATTTAATTTTAATGAAATAGCCATATCGCTTGGATCTCCCTGGCTGAAGCTTTTTGTAAACTCACAAGTTTACACTAACGCTCGCGTTGCGGACTGTAAACCGGCCAGTATACCCTTATTTGACCAAGCTTCGCTGTTCCGCCTATAGGTTAGCAAATGGTAAACTGTTCTGAATACAGCGCTGGCAAAAACGCCCGCATTATCGAGGCGGCGAACGCAGAATTCCTCGAAAATGGCTTTGCTGAGGCCAGCATGGATCGCATCTCCGCACGCGCAGAAGTGTCAAAACGCACCGTCTACAAACATTTCGAAAGCAAGGAAAACCTGTTCAGGGAGCTTATCCAGCGACATTGGGCGAAATGTACCGCGCCCCTGATGGTGCACTATGACAAATCCCGAGGCATACGTGACCAATTGATGGACCTGGCAAAGGCCGAGGGGCAGATCATGACCTCGGAGGAAGTGATGCTGACCACCCGGCTGATTATGAGCGAAATTCAACGTCGCCCCGACTTGGCAGAAGAAAATACCGAAAAGACCGATTTCACCGCCGCCTTTGCGGAGATGCTGAAGGACGCCGCAGAAGACGGAAAGCTCAAACTGAGCGACCCCAAAGCGGCGGCAGATGAGTTTTTGGCTTTGCTCAAGGGCCAAGCCTTCTGGCCCGTCGTCTTCGGCGCGCCGGTCGTGGGTCAGACGGAGATGGCGCGTATCATCGAAAGCGCCGTCGATATGATGATGAGCCGTTACGCGACCTGAAATAGACGCGCCTGTATCACTGCCGGAGCGATACAGGCGCGAGCTTACTTACATTTTGCACTCAGCTGCGTAGGCGTCCGAGTGGTTCTCGAGCGCGACGCCGAGGATCTTGTTGGTGAAAACATCACCTTCCTGGATGACCTCACGCGCGTAGATGGTCTGCACCGGGTGCTGGTTCGGCCCGAAGGCAAAGTCACCACGTGTGCTATCAAAATCAGCTGCGCGAAGCGCCTCGCGGAACGCATCTGCGTCGTCAGGTGACGCTTTTTCAAGCGCGGACAAGATCAGGTTGGCTGTGTCAAACCCTTGGCTCGCATACAGCGACGGCAGACGATCGTATTTGGCCGCGAAGCTCTCCACGAAAGCCTCATTGGTCGGGTTAACGATATCCTTGTTCCACTGAGAGGTATTCACCACCCCAAGCGCGGCACCACCGACGGCCTGCAAAATGCCTTGATCGAAGCTAAAAGCCGGCCCCACGACCGGCAGGTCCACGCCGCTATCGGCATATTGCTTCAGGAAGGAAATCCCCATACCGCCGGGCAGGAAAAAGAACACCGAGTCTGCGCCAGACGCCCGGATTTGAGCAATCTCCGCCGCGTAGTCGGTTTGACCAAGTTGCGTATACAACTCCCCCGCCAAGTCACCATCAAAGAAGCGTTTGTAGCCGGTCAATGCATCCTTACCGGCCGGATAGTTGGGTGCGAGGATAAAGCTGTTCTTGTAACCAGCCCCATTTGCGAAAGCGCCCGCCGCCTCATGCAGGTTGTCGTTCTGCCAGGCCACGTTGAAGTAATTCTGGTGGCAGCCTTTGCCCGCCAGCGCGGATGGCCCGGCATTGGGAGAGAGGTAGAACACGTCCTGGTTCACGGCCGAAGGAACCACGGCCATAGCGAGGTTGGACCAGATGATGCCGGTCATGATGTCAACTTTTTCGGACTGGATCATCTTATCCGACAGCTGCACAGCGATGTCAGGCTTGCGTTGGTCGTCTTCGATGACGACCTCAATATCGCTGCGACCAGATTGCTCAATTGCCAGCATGAACCCGTCGCGCACGTCGATCCCAAGCCCGGCTCCGCCGCCTGAAAGCGTCGTGATCATACCGATCTTGGTATCCCCTGCCGCGGCTCCAGCCATCAGCGCCAGCGCCGTAGTCAGCGAAAGCAGTTTTTTCATCATGAACCTCCCATGTTCATCTCGGCTCCTCCGACCGTGTTCCAGCCGGTTCTTACAGAGCTCATTTCACCCTCCTAGTTCTCGCCTCCGGCGAAAAAATTGAAAAGAGGAAAAAGTACTCAGATGCCGCAACGCTCCTCAAAGCGCGCGCTTTTCATTGAGATTGCGTTTTACTCCGACAGCGATGCCGACTACCCAGACGAGAAATCCCCCAACAAATACAACGCCAAAGAGCTCTTCACTTTCGATGAGCGGACCCGTCTCAAACAAGACCGCATAGCTCAAAGCGACTGAGATCAAGACAATCAGTGGGCTTCCCACGGCACCCCATCCGCCTCGATATGGATCAACATACGCGCGGCCGAGCCAAAGCAGCAAAGCCGTGAGCAGCCCGACAATGATCCAGACCCCCAGGCCGAGCAACGGCACCGGCAACCCCTGGAGCACAAGAAAAACAGCACTGGGCAGGGTGAACAAAAGCGAAACCCATCGCGGCAAAACGGCGTTCGGCCACCCAGCCAACTGCAGTATCAAGTACCCGCAAGCCATCGTTGTTGTCGTGGCAGCCGCGAATGCCATGAAGTCAGCTGGGGCTACCGGCGAAAACGCTACGTCACCCCAGGTCCAGGTCGTCCAGAGCGCCCATGCGATCCCAACGCAGATGGCGGTTGCGCCTCCCTTCAAAACCGAACCGCGCGCAATCAGGCGTGGCATCACAAACAGACCGAAAGCCACCGTAATCGGGCCATGCCACGCCACTGCGGTCCACAAAAACGAAATCGGGAAGGCTTCATACACCGCGGGGACCATTGCCCCTTCAATGCTGTATCCGGTCAGCGCCCCCAAAAGGAGCACGCGAGCCGCCCCGCGACTTCCCGACAGCCCCATTAGGCCGATTAGAAAACTGCTCGGAACCAAGTAGAAAAGCGCAAGCTCAAAAACGTAAGCAAAGGCCGGAAGGATGCCTTGGTTCAAAGCGGCGATAAGGGCCTCTGAGGGATCTTCGTTGAAGAAAACAAACTCTGACCAGGCCGCCATAACAAGCGCTGAGCCAAAGAGAAGCGCAAGAAGTTTTGCGACAAAACTGACCCACCTTGCGGTCAATCCCTCACCTTCCGCGCGCAAGTTCGGGATGGCCGTACGCGTCTGGGTAGGTCATCGGGTAGAGCGGACCAAGAGGCACCACCCCGTTCCAAGACCTGCCAAAATAGCCCTGTCGACAATGGATAAGGGAACCCGCCTCAGCAATCCCGTCCAGCGCGTAGACGCGGCACAACCACCGCCACAGATTTGGATAGTCAAGGATGTGCGCACCGTTCAGTTTCATCCGCACGTAGTACACCGGATCATGCCGATAGAGCGTCGGAAACAAACGCAAATCAGCTTCCGTAAACATGTCTCCGATCAGAAAAGGGCGCCCATCAGATAAGAGCGTCTCTAACTCGCCCAAAGCATCGAAATAGGCCACGAATGCATTCGCATAAACATCTTGGTCCGACGAAAACCCGGCTTTGTAAGCCCCGTTGTTGATCTTTGTGTAGATAAGCTCATTAAGCCGGGACAGCTCATCTTGAAGCGCGGCTTCTTCGGGCACGAGGCCTGCGCTGATGTCTGGCGGGCCACCAAGCGCTTTCGCATGGGCATCAAGCATCCGAATAATCTCGGCGCTTTCATTGTTGACGATCCGCCCGGCGGTCTTGTCGTAAAGAATTGGCAGGGATTGCTCGTCTGAGCCCTCGCGTTGGTAGATCTGTTTGGCCAAACGCAGGCCGGCCCCCGTCCCTGTCTCCCAAGTGCATTCCAGCAGCGGGGCGTGCGTCAGGGACGCAACCCGATCGGGAGCAAACTCCCAGAGGTTGGGCCCTAGGGGATCGTCTTCACCGGTGCGGTTTGGGAAGGCGACATCCATGGTGATACTCTCGCGCAGACCCAGCACCGCCCGGGCCAGCGTCACGCGATGGCACTAGGGACAATTAAGTGCGACAAATAGATGGTAGCGGCCGGGTTCGGCAGGAAACTGGGGGTCACCAATAGCATGGCGAAAGCCGCTGACGCCGCGCACAAATTCTCCCCGAGCGCGCCGTTCTTTGGCACCAGCTTGGTCTTCTTCTGTAGAACGATCTTTTGACAAAGGGACCCGTTTCCGTTTGAGACAGTCTAGACTGGTAAATCGTTCAAGACCAACACCTCGCCAAAGCCAGGTCTGACAGAAGGCTCCGCAGGAACCGCCCAAATCACGGGCGCCAACGGTACAATACGCATTGGTGCATCCAGATCTGTCAATACAACGATAAAGGAAGGATCAAGCGCGCTAGCATCACTTAAAACAGGGTCCAAGTCTGTCCCCCCGCCACGTCGAAGCTGAAGCGCCTTTATCGCGTCGGCCCGTTCAAAACGTTCCTTGAAGTGAACCTCCGTATCAAAGCCAAGCAGATAGGCCTCAGCGCCGCTGCGCTTGATGGCCGAGATCGCCTCGGCGGCAAAAAGGTTCAGGGCGCGCGCGTCAATGGAGCTCGACGTATCAAGCGCAACAACAAGGCGCGGACGCTTATCTTGCCTCACCTGCCCGGGTTCAAACACCGGCTGCGCACCACCCCCTTGGCGCGCCAGCGCGTCGCGGGCCAACCAAGTGCGCGCAGGCCGTCGATGGCTTTGGCGCGGGTGCCGGGACAGCGCTTTATGTAACATCCGCCGCAACCGGATCTCCCATGGCACGCGGGCCCGGGGGAGGTCTCCAAACGCGTTTAGAGCTGCTCCGATACCGCTGCCAGCGTTGCGTCCCGCGCTCAAGGCCTGGTCGACGCGGCCCGCCCAAACTTCAGGCTCTGCCGTCTCCGGATCGGAGCCTTGCAGGTCCGGCTCAAACCCCTGGGTTGCGGCGTAACGCTCGATCTCTCCCTCTTCCGATGTGCCGCGACCCGGAGATTGTGCTGCAATAGCGGCATAGAGGCGATCACAATCCCACTCCGAAAGCACATTCTCAGGCCGCTGGTTAGGCGGGAGCAAGGCCACAATGTCCCCTGCCCGGACCGCAGGCCGCGGCAATGCATGCCCCCCTTTCAAAAGAGCCTCGTTTACCAAAGCGTCGCAGGCCAGATCGTAGCTCTCGGCGCGAAAGCCGGCCCCATATCTTTGCTGGGCCTCGCTGCGTCTGGCGGAGTGGCGCAACGCCACGTGCAAGATGTGATGTGCTATTAGACCGGTCTGCTCCGAGATGGGAAGCCTTGGAAATTCCGGACCGACCCGGATCACCTCCCCCTCCGTTGCTGTTCGCTCAGGGCTATCGCGAAACGAACACCACAACCCCAACATCGCAATTGCAGGGTCAATTTCAGGCAGAAGCGCCAAAGCTCTTTGCGCGCGCGCGGAATGCGTCATGTCACCCTCAAAGGGCAGCGTCCTGCGCCCTTTCGGCGGCATAGGCCTGATAGGCGCTGGAATGACGGAAAGCCTCCGCGAGGCCCTTTGACATCGCTTTGCGGATGAGTATTTCAAAGCCAAAACTCGTCATCTCGGCCAAAGGCAATGCTGGCGCATCGATGTTTTTAATATCCGCCATGATATCAATCGTGTCATCAATCGAACCTTTGTCCGCATTGGCCACCAGGGC
Source organism: Litoreibacter sp. (assembly GCA_026710325.1). Taxonomy (GTDB): domain Bacteria; phylum Pseudomonadota; class Alphaproteobacteria; order Rhodobacterales; family Rhodobacteraceae; genus Litoreibacter. The sequence goes on from JAPORH010000140.1 coordinate 31,334, forward strand.
GTAAATCATCCCTATCAGGCCGTTGACCGTGTCAGGATAAAGCCCGCGTCGCTTGGCTTTGGGCGCATCCAAGATTTCCTGCAAAGAGACTTGAGCCTCCAGCTCCGCGGCAACCTGTGCGAACTCTGCCGCAGCGGCGCGCCCGACCGTTCCAGCAATCATTGTGTGGCGCATTTGTTTGTCCGTAACGGCGTGCACAATATCGCTGACCCGCTCCCAGGACCGTGGCGTGCAGGCGATCATGTCGCCGCGCCTGATTGCTTCTTCCGTAGTATCAAGCAGATCCGGGCGCGCGCGCAGGAATGCGGTAACAAGCGGGGAGAGAGCGCGATCAACAGCGTAACTTTCCAACCAATCCTTGGCCTCCGCCGTGACCTGCAAATGGATCAGCCTGTCAGACAGCGCCGTTCCCATCTCATAGGCAACGGCCCCGTCATCAACCGTGTTTCCCGCGGCGATGATCATCACGTTGTCGGGCAACGCATGCCGACCGACCCGCCGTTCCTGCAACAACCCGTAGACCGTGGGCTGCAGATTGGGCGAGGCAGCGGTCAGCTCATCCAGAAACAAGATTGACGGCGCATCGGGATCGTCAGGCAAATCCTCCGGCCGGTACCAGATGGTCTTCTGCGTCTCGTGGTCGTAGTAAGGCAACCCACGCAAATCTTGCGGCTCGATCGTGGTCAAGCGGATATCAAAGAGCTTTGCGCCAATTTGCCGGGCGAGCTCCGTGACCACTTGCGTTTTGCCAACACCCGGACGGCCATGCAGCATCCAGGAGGCGGTGAACCTGCCCTCGGCTTGTGCCGTCCAGCCCGACAGCAGGACCTCCAAAGCGGCACCCGCGCTTATAGTCTGCGCATTCACGCTCATGAAACGGTTTCCGGCTGATTGAGATATGCGGCGAGCCGCGCATGAGCGGATACCGCTCGCGCCTCATACATGACCGATCTGAGAAACAGATCGTCGCGCAAGTTGGCCAACAACAGCTGCGCCTCGGTGAATTCTTCATCAAACAAACCTTCGCGGATGAGAGCCCGCTCCTCAGCCGATAAAGGCGACAGCCGCGATTTACCCTCATCAAGCTGTAAGCTCACAATCGTGAGCGGCGGAATGCGGGCCATATCTGATTGTTCAACAACCAGGTAAAGAACGCCATTTTCGATACCGCGCCTCGCGGCCAGCTCTGCCAGGATGCGGCGCCCGCGAAATTGAAGCGTGTCGAGCGCACGAGCGGCTTCGGCCTCCGATACCAGTCCCTCTCGCTTGTGCCGCGCGGTGCGCAGCAGGCGCATCTCTACAAAGCCGATCGCAATCAACATGAAAATGGGCGCAGACCCTAGGGGCAAAGCCAATTGCGGCCAAATGAAACCGGCAGCCAGAAACGGCAGTAATATGATGGAAAAGCGCAGGAGTTGGTTCTCGAAAATCGTGCGCGCCAGAAACCCCCAGCTGACATCGCGACGCGGTAGCACTGTACCGCGCTGCAAAATCTTACGCGGCGCGGTGGAAAACTTCAGCAGGCTCGGGTTCCAAACCGTATCCGGCGACAACACAAAAAGGCTCATCAGGGGGAAGCCGTCAGGAACATCGGAGTCGAGGCCGCGATGGCCCAGGCCAGCACAACGGCTTTTCCTAAGGCGACCCCTCCCGGCCCGCGGCGCGCGGCGATCCACATTGCCATTGTTCCGTAGACAAGGAAAAAAAGCACCATCACTGGGATCACGGTAAAGGCCAGCCCCAGCTCGGTCGGCTTCACCGCCATTGCGGATGCCAACCCGACAAAAAGCGCGAACCGGGTCAGCAAGCGGCGCCATATTGAAGCGCCGTTTACAAGCATCGTATCAGCCAGCATGACGGGCACAGTGCCAAGCAAAAGCGTTAAAGCAACCAACCCGCGTTCGCCTGAGGGCATAAACGCAGCGCCATAGCGATCAAGCGCGAGTGCGAAGGTAAATGCACATCCCAGATAGAAGAGCGCACCAGACCATTCCGGCGTCTGGAAAGCGATCCCCGCCTTCCTCAATAACGCGAGTTGAATGCCGCCCCAGGCCGCAAGAATCAGCGCCAAACTCCCAAAGGCGGCTTTGCCGTAGAGACCTACAACTGGCAGGGCAGCGATCAGAAGCACGACAGGGATTGGGGCTAGCAGACACATAAGAAACGTGCGGCGGGGGATATAGACAGCAGCTGCGTCTCGCGCAGGAACGAGCTTTGAAAGCGGCCAAATTAAAAGCACCAACGCGACAAAAAGTGCTCCGGCAATCCAACCTGTTTGATCAAGTCGCGCCTGCCCACCTGAATTCGTAGCGTTGCGCAACCAGTCCGTAATTTCGTTCAACGAATGTGGGGCGTAAAGAACACCTACATGCCCTACAAAGGGCGCGGCCGAGGTTCTGCGAATAACCCCGTCACTCGTCACGGTCATGCCTTCTTGCGCCTCCGGGTCGATCTGTCGAGCCGCTTCAAGACCAACACCGCGCAAACGCCCCTCAGTCGCACCGCTCAGGACTAAAAGCGCCTCCGGCGAGGTTTCGGTCACAGCGGTCGAATACATGGAAATGGCGACCACCCCACCCACATCATCACGCCGCTGCGACGCGCGGATCACGATATCAGTCGCCATTGAATGCCCGACGAAGGAGACCGGACCCGCAGAGTCGGGACGCCCAACAACCGCATCTGCAACCTGCTCGACCGCATCAACCAACTGCTCCGTTGTCCCGTCAATATTGGTGATATCGGGCAACATCGGGGCTTGGTTTCGCCCATGCCCCGGCAAATCGACGGATGCGACCAAAAACCCCTGCCGCGCCAATGACACCGCGATTTGATCCATCATCTGCCGAGACCCGGCAAATCCATGCGCAATGATGACCGGCGGCTTTGGATCGTCCGAGGGAAGGTTGTAAACAGTCACCGGAGTGTCGCCCACGCTCGTGTTTTCGACATCGAGCCCGACGAAACGCAACTCCAGAACTACGATGCAGGCCAGCGCCACAATGGAAAGCAATATTGCGCTCAGGCGTCTGAGTGCCCAAGCCTTTGGCTGAACCAGCGCAAATCGTCGCCCTGCCGAAAAATCTGTCATGGCTGGTGAAATAGTGTTCCTTCGCGCGCTTGCCAGCACGGCGCAAATTTTAGCTGAAGCCACACACAACAAGCAGTTTTTTCATATGCTTCGGCGCCTCTGTAAAATCCAAAGCAAGGAGGGGGTATGAATGATTTGTGATCGGCCAAACGCCCTGAATTTGTTAGTGG
>JAPORH010000143.1 GCA_026710325.1 Litoreibacter sp.
AAGCTTCAATTCGAATCCTTTTCGCTCCTCGTTTCAAGTAGCGTCGTGTACTATGGCGAGCGGCATAAGGCTGAGCCAGTAGCTGAGCTCAAGATTGATCGATGAAGGTTGCAGGAAGAACGCAGTGACTGATCCAACGGCGAGGTAGATCACCACGACCGCCACGATCGCGCGTGAAAAATTCCGGCAGGCCGGGCGAAACGGCCCGATGAGGGACGCTAGGCCCCGGCGATGCACCCCGGCGGCTGCAATCGCTGCCAGACCCATGAAAAAGAACGTTGAGAGCAGCACGAACATCGACAGCGGTGTCGAGGCCTCGGACAGCGCCATCTGAATTTCGAACACCCGCTCCGGGAACAAGATGCCTGCCAGCACGAAAAGCAGAAGAATCGGAACGATGTAGACCACCCCGGCGGTGATCACGCCCAGGATGATGCGCCAGATTTGCGGGTCGTCCCGTGCGGGATCGACAAAGACCTCAAACTCTTCAGTGCGGAACATGGGGCTCAGGCCTCTTTTTCGTTTCTTTTCAGCGTAGCGGGCGGAAAAACCGCGCGCAATCGCGCTTGTACCTAAGCCGCGCGGCCAGTATTCCCAATGCAAACGCTTTCCGGGAGGCCTCCATGCTTAAGAAACCCACCGATAAGACCAACCTGCCAAGCCGCCACGTGACCGAAGGACCAGCCCGCGCACCGCATCGGTCCTATTTCTACGCTATGGGCCTGGGCGAGGAAGAAATTCACCAGCCATGGGTCGGCGTCGCCACCTGCTGGAATGAGGCAGCGCCCTGCAACATCGCGCTGAACCGGCAGGCACAAGCGGTGAAACTGGGCGTCAAGCAAGGCGGTGGTACCCCGCGCGAGTTTACGACCATCACCGTGACTGACGGCATTGCCATGGGGCATGAGGGGATGCGCTCCTCCCTCGCCTCCCGTGAAGCTATTGCCGACACTGTTGAACTGACCATGCGCGGCCATTGCTATGACGCGCTTGTGGGCCTTGCGGGCTGTGACAAATCGCTGCCGGGCATGATGATGGCTATGGTGCGCCTCAACACGCCGTCGGTTTTCATCTATGGCGGTTCTATCCTGCCGGGCAAAGCGCCTGCGGGGGCCGATGTGCCTGAAGAGTATCGCGACCGCGATCTTACGGTGCAAGACATGTTCGAAGCCGTTGGCAACCACCAGGCGGGCAACTTGTCTGACGCAGCTTTGGACGTGCTGGAACGCGTCGCTTGCCCATCGGCTGGTGCCTGTGGCGGGCAGTTCACCGCCAACACGATGGCCTGTGTGTCTGAGGCAATTGGCCTTGCGCTGCCGAATTCGTCCGGCGCGCCCGCGCCCTATGAGAGCCGCGACCAGTACTCCATCGCCTCCGGCGCTGCCGTGATGAACCTGATCGAGAAGAACATCCGTGCCCGCGACGTGGTGACCCGCAAGTCGCTCGAAAATGCGGCGCGCGTTGTCGCCTGCACCGGTGGCTCCACCAATGCAGGCTTGCACCTGCCTGCCATCGCGCATGAGGCAGGGATCGAGTTCACACTGGAAGACGTTTGCGAGATTTTCCGCGACACGCCTTACTTCGTCGACCTGAAGCCCGGCGGGCAATATGTTGCGAAAGACCTTTACGAGGCAGGCGGCGTTCCTGTCGTAATGAAAGAGCTGCGCAAGGCGGGTCTGATCCACGAAGACTGCATCACTGCGACCGGCAAAACCATCGGCGAGACGCTGGACGAGTGCAAAGGCGATGCCGACGGCCGTGTGATCTATCCAATCGAGAACCCTCTTTCCAAAACCGGCGGCGTAGTTGGCCTCAAAGGCAATCTCGCCCCTGATGGCGCAATTGTGAAAGTCGCGGGCATGGAGGTGCAGCACCAGATCTTCACCGGTCCGGCTCGCGTGTTTGAAAGCGAAGAAGACGCCTTCGCTGCCGTGCAAGAGCGTGCTTACGAGGAAGGCGAGGTCATCGTCATCCGCAACGAAGGCCCAGCTGGTGGCCCAGGAATGCGCGAAATGCTGACAACCACCGCTGCTTTGTCCGGTCAAGGCATGGGTAAGAAGGTTGCGCTGATCACTGACGGCCGTTTCTCAGGTGCGACGCGTGGGTTCTGTGTGGGCCATGTCGGACCAGAAGCGGCACATGGTGGGCCGATTGCGCTGATCAAAGACGGCGATGTGATCACGCTCAACGCGATCGAAGGTACTATTTCCGTTGATCTGAGCGACGAAGAGCTTGCCACCCGCAAGGAGGCCTGGAAGGGCGACCGGGAGACGATTTACGCCTCCGGTGCACTGTGGAAATATGCCCAGCTTGTCGGCAGCGCGAAATACGGTGCGTGCACTCATCCCGGCGCGTCTCAAGAAAAACACATTTATATGGATCTCTGACAAGATGAGATTCTGGGGTGAGAAGGCCGCGCTTCTATTAGGATGCGCGTTGTTAGCGGGGTGCGCAGACCTGCCGAGCTTTGGCACGATTTTGAGCGGGCCAGAAGATACCGCCGCTCAAGGTCAATCCGAGATCACGGTCACCCGCAGCGCGGTGTCCCTCACCGCCCCAGACGGGTTCTGCGTCGATCCCGTTTCAACGCGAAACACCGCGTCGGAGGCCTTTGTTGTGTTCGGCAATTGCGCCGCGATTACGGGAAACAACAAGCAAGCGCAGCCTTTCGTGAATGCCATTGTGACAGCGACGGTGTCGAGCGTCGGGCTCGCCAGTGATGCGGCCATCGCACCGCAGTCGGATGCTCTTGTTGGCTTTTTTCGGAGTAACGCGGGAAAGCGCGCGCTAAGCCGCAGCGCCGATCCGGCGGCTGTCAGAATTGGTGACGGCTTTGCCGAGGACGGCGCGGTTTTCCTTCTTGTTGCCGATAGCAGCCCCATTCATTTCGACGGTGCTATGAAAAGCTACTGGCGTAGCTACTTCGATGCGGGTGGTGCGGTTATCGCAATGTCTGTCATTGGTTTTGAAAAAGACCCCATTTCGGGCGGTGAGGGTTTAAGCCTTTTGCGCCGCTTCAAAGAACGCAACGCCCGTGCGCCAAGCGTTTTGTCAGACGATACGCTCGCCGGGGCAACAGACCCACGCCGACCTGTTCCGCGCCCAGGCTAGCGACTGGCTTTCCGTCAAACTTCGCGAAACCATTGTTTGAAACGCAGAAACAATGCTAGCGAGGACATGGGCGAGGACGCAGAAAGACCCTGATCGGATGACAAACCCGGTGACACAGTTTTTCCGGACGCGCGCGCATCAGTATATGTTGCGCCGTTGGAATGCTGCCGCACGGGAGGCTGAGACAGCTGATCTATTCGACTTGCGGGACATTGGCCTTCGCGCAAAACAAATGCGTGACCGGGCCGACCGCGTGAGCCATATCGCTGACAGTAGGCTGGCAATGCCCCGTGTTGGGTCCAATGCCATCCTTAAACCAGTAGGTTCTGACTGGGCCGTCCGACCGGAGCTTTGGTCCGGGCCGATCACTCCCAAAGGACTTGTCGCAGCGAAGAATAAATCGCCCCTGGGTCGCTCTGTCACCTTGTTTCATGACTGCCCATTGTCCGAAGTAACGATGCGCCAAGTGCGCAACATGCATGAAAGTGATCTCGCGCCATATGGTTTGCGTATGGACGTGTTCCGGTTCGAGGGCTCTTTTCTGAGCCTTGTCCTGGACGTGCCAAAGGACGGGCTTGCCGGGCTCCAACGCAGACATATCCTGCGCGTCGATACGCGCATCGAAACCGAAAAACCGCTTGAGGTCTTTGCCCGGCTCAACATCAAACACGGCCCAAATGTTGAGCAAGTGGTGCGGGAACTACCAATGAAAAAGGACGGACCCGCCGTCGAGTTCGACCTGGCCCATACTGGGATCAGCGAAAAGAGGCTCGAGCGCATTTGGCTGGACCTGATTTTTGAGCGACCTGAGATGAATGAAATCTATCTGCGCGACCTGACGCTTAGTCGTCGCCCGCGCGCCGAATTTTAGGGGAGGGCGTGGCGATGAGTGACCTTTTGCTAACCCGGACCCGCATCCAAGGTGGCGTCTATGAGGGGGTCCTGACCGGTTCCGACGCACCGCCGCGCCTCAAAGCCTCCTGTTCGGGCACTGAACTTGGTGACGTGGCAGTGGCACCTGATGCGCAAGTTCCAGGCGGCTACAGTGTTAAGCTGTCACTTCCACTAGACGTCTTAACAGAGGGAACCCAAGTCGTTGTCTTGGAAGACGAAGCGAGCGGGGAAAGACTAGATAGCTTTTCTGTACAAATGGGAGTAGCGCCAGAGGATGCGTTACGCGGGGAGGTGGAGCTTTTACGCGCCGAATTGGATATGCTCAAAAGAGCGTTCCGCAGGCATTGCGACGAAACCAAAGTGGACTAGGGGCTCTGCCCCCGCCCTGCGGGCTTCCCCGGGATATTTTTAAAGCAATGAAGGTGACGCGGCGTTTTGTGTGACGTGCACGTCAACTTAAGGCAAACAAGGTTGGAACGCTTCGGAGACTGACATGACACCCTACCCACATCTTCTGGCCCCATTGGATCTTGGCTTCACCACATTGAAGAACCGCGTGCTCATGGGTTCGATGCATACGGGGCTGGAGGAAACCAAGGACTGGAATCGCGTGGCCGAGTTTTACGCGGAACGCGCGCGCGGTCAGGTCAGCTTGATGGTCACAGGCGGCATGGCCCCAAACCGCGAAGGCGGCGTGTTTCCGGGTGCTGCCGGGTTGTTTTCAGATGAAGATATCGCCAACCACCGGATCGTGACGGACCGGGTGCACGCAGCCGGTGGCAAGATCGCGATGCAGATATTGCATGCCGGGCGCTACGCCTATTCCCCCGAATGCGTGGCGCCGTCTGCCGTAAAATCCCCAATTTCCCCATTTCCACCGAAAGAGCTCGACGAGGCTGGGATCGAGAAGCAAATCGCCGACATTGCCACCGCCGCCGCCCGCGCGCGCGAAGCGGGCTATGACGGGGTCGAGGTGATGGGCTCAGAAGGGTATTTCCTGAACCAATTCCTTGTCACCCACACCAACAAGCGCGAGGACCGATGGGGCGGCTCCTACGAGAACCGCATGCGGCTGCCGATTGAAGTGGTCAAACGGGTTCGCGCCGCCGTGGGCGAGGATTTCATCGTGATCTACCGACTGTCCATGATCGACCTGATTCCAAATGGTTCGACCTGGGAGGAAGTCGTACAGCTCGCCCGGGAGATAGAGAAAGCGGGTGCCACAATCATCAATACCGGCATCGGCTGGCACGAGGCACGGATCCCCACGATTGCCACTTCGGTGCCGCGGCGCGCTTTTACCTGGGTGACCAAGAAATTAATGGGCGAGGTCTCGATCCCTGTGATCACCTCTAACCGCATAAACACGCCGGAGGTGGGGGAACAGGTCCTTGCCGATGGCTGCGCAGATATGGTGTCGATGGCCCGGCCATTTCTGGCGGACCCGGATTTTGTTGCCAAAGCGATGGCTGAAAAATCAGCGCAGATTGCGCCCTGCATTGCATGCAACCAAGCCTGTCTGGACCACACATTTAGCGGCAAGATCAGTTCTTGTCTTGTGAACCCGCGCGCCTGCTACGAGACCGAGTTGCAGATCTCGCCAAGCGACGCACCCAAGACCATAGCCGTGGTCGGCGCCGGGCCCGCAGGGTTGTCTGCTGCTTTGACCGCTTCGGAACGCGGCCATCAGGTGACACTTTTCGACCGGGCACATGAGATTGGCGGGCAGCTGAACATGGCGAAGCAGGTCCCGGGGAAAGAGGAGTTCTGGGGCCTCGTCGACTGGTATCGCACGATGTTGGAAAACAGCTCGGTCACACTTCACCTTGAAACCGAGGTCACCGCGGATGACCTAGCTGGGTTCGACGAGGTCGTGATTGCAACGGGCGTTTTGCCGCGTAATCCCGAGATCCCGGGCCAAGACGAGCCGCATGTGGTTTCCTACCGTGAGCTGTTGCAAGGCAAGATTGAGGCGGGCGAACGCGTTGCCATTGTCGGCGCTGGCGGGATCGGCTTCGACGTAGCCGAGTTCTTAGTGACCGAGGAAAGCCCAACCGAAGACCTTGATGCCTGGTTGTCTGAATGGGGTGTGACTGACCCTGGGACGGAGCGCGGCGGTCTTGTTCCGACCGGCCCGCAGCCAGAAAAACCCGCACGAAAGGTCACGCTTCTACAACGCAAATCGGAAAAACTGGGCCGTCGTTTGGGCAAGACCACGGGCTGGATTCACCGCGCCGCACTGAAGTTAAAGCAGGTCGAGATGGTCGGTGGCGTCAATTATGAGCGCATCGATAGCGCAGGTTTGCATGTCTCCGATGGCGAGGCGCGGGAAAACCCACGGGTGATCGAAGCCGACACAATCGTGCTCTGCGCGGGCCAGATCAGTGAGCGGAATTTAGCCGATCTACTTATTGAAAAAGGCATTGAGCCGCACATTATCGGGGGCGCAGACGTAGCTGCAGAGCTGGATGCAAAGCGTGCTATTGATCAAGGAACGCGACTTGCAGCGAGCCTCTAGACCGAAAATTATCTAATGAAAACAATAGAATTATGGCGCGGTTGTTTCCGCGCCATAACCAATCCCAATAGAAACCGCTGAATAGCCCCACTCAGATCACGGTTCTGCCCCAATTCACCGTCAGACAAGCTCGCAACGTCAAGAGTTAACCGAGGGGTCCCTAATGGATCGTCTGACAGAAATGGAAGCCTTCGCCACTGTGGTGGATCAGGGCGGCTTCACCGACGCGGCACGGAAAATGGGGATTTCCAAATCAGCAGTCTCCAAACACGTGTCTTCGTTGGAAAGTCGCTTGGGGGCCCGTTTGCTGAACCGGACGACCCGGCGCGTTTCCCCAACCGAAATTGGCCTGGCCTATTATGACCGCGCCCGTCGCGTTCTAAACGATGCCGGCGAAGCAGATGCACTCGTATCATCGATGCAATCGGCCCCGTCCGGGCTATTGCGCATATCTGTTGCCACAGATTTTGGTGTGAACCACATGTCGCCTATCCTAGGCGATTTCCTCGCTGATTTCCCTGAAATCACCGTAAACATGGTTCTGAACAATCGCTATGTTGAGCTGATATCAGAGGGTTTTGACCTGGCGATCCGTATCGGCGAGATGGAAGACAGCTCCCTACGCGCGCGCAAATTGACCGAGACAACCAAACGTCTGATCGCAGCACCCGGCTATTTTGAGCAATACGGTCGTCCCGAGAAGATCGACGATCTGAATGACCACAAGCTTTTGCACTACTCCAATCAATCGGCTGGCAATGTCTGGAAACTGACCGCGCCGTCGGGTGAAAAACGCCAAGTGCGCACGCAAGGCTGGCTGACCGTGAATGATGGCCAGTCTTTGCTGAATGCTTGCGTCTCCGGTTTGGGCATCGCCTATCTTCCGAGCTTCCTTTACGCCGAAGCGCTGGCCGAAGGTCTTGTCGAGGAGGCAATGCCAGGCCTGCCGACCGAAGCGCAAGGTATCTACGCTGTTTATCCGCCCGGTCGCTACACGCAGCCGAAAGTGCGGACCTTCATTGATTTTCTTGTCGAGGCCTTCAAGGAAAAAGGCCCTGAGAAATGGTAAGTTAGTTGGTTTCCCCTGTGCCGGCCGTGGTTGGCGGCACGCGTCTAGCGGGTCGAAGTGAGTATCGCTTCGACCCGTCTGTTTTTGGTGCGCCCCTCTTCGGTTAGGTTACTCGCCACCGGTGCCAGATACCCAACCCCTTCGGCCTCAATCTGCGCTGCGTCCACGCCGCGCGCGATCAACCAGGCGCGAGCCGAGCACGCGCGTTCCCGCGAAAGCGCGATATTTCCTTCAAGCGCGCCTTCCGCATCGGTATGGCCGACAAGCGCGATGGTGCGATTGGGGTTGCTGATCAAATACCCCGCCAAAGTGATCAAGGTTTCGTACTCCGCACCGCTCAATTCCGATGAACCGGTTCCGAATTGGACATCTTGCAAAACGGCGGAGCCATCCCTTTCCAGCCGTTGAATGAGCGGTGGTAGGGAGGCTTGCGGTGCAGGCCCAAGGGCAAGGGTCGTCGTGGCTTCGCCACCTCCGACTTTTATCATTTGGACATAGGCGATGGTGTCACTGCGGCTGACCAGCAGGCTGAGATATTCAGGAACCTCTTCCCCAAGGCGCTGCGCCGCGAGGTATCTGAAATCACCGAGATCGACATGCATATCCGGCTCGGGCAGGATTGGCGTACCAAACCGAAAGTCAAACCCGCCGCATCCCAAGGTTTCGCATTCGAAAAGCAACTCAAACCCAACCGCCTCAATTTGTTGCCGTAGGCTGTCGGCAACACCGAGCGTTGTGCCGCCCGACGGAACTTTCCAGGCAATCCGTTCCTGTGCGCCTTCGGCGACGAGGGTCGGGATGGTGTCGTCCTTGAAGGGTCCGATCGGCATCGCATAGCTGGCAAACTCTTCCGTATCCGCAAAAGTTTGTTCAGCCGGGCCCGAAAAACCCAGCTGCAACGCAAGCGCGGGCTGCGCCAAAAGGGCGACGGCAAGATATGTGAGCGCCTGCCTCACCGCGCCTGCGCGTGGTATTCCGGGTTTGGGCGCATATCGACGGCGGAGGCCATACGGTTGGACATGTTGTAGAAACCTGCCGTCGCAGCGATGTCCCATATGTCGCGATCGGTGAAGCCGGTTTTGCGCAGCTCCTCCCGATGGCGTTCTTCGATTGTGTAGCTCGCCTCAGTCATCAACACAGCGAAATCCAGCATCGCGCGCTGCCGTGCGGACAGGTCTGCGACGCGGTAATTCATCACTAGCGCCTCCCCAAAAGCCGAATCACCCGACAAAGTCCGCACGGCCGCACCATGCGCGACGAGGCAATAAAAGCACCTGTTCACCGCTGACACTGCAACAGCAATCATTTCCCTTTCGAGCTTTGTTAGACCCGAGTCCGCGAGCATGACATCGTTATAGAGCGCAGAAAACGCGTTCAGCTTCTCCTCATCAAACGCGTAGGCTTTGAGAACGTTTGGAACGAGGCCTAGTTTCTCTTCGCAGATGCCAAAATACTTCTGAACCCGTTCGGGCAAGGGATCTATTATCGGTAAGTTCAGCGCGGTGACCTCGTTCATCTCAACACCCTTTCACTCGGCTTTGATGCGGTAATGATAGCCGGGCTCTTCGACCATTCCCAGCGATTGATACAAGGCATTCGCACCCGCATTTTGACGTGTCACGAGCAGCGCGATTTGCGTCGCCCCGCGCGCAGCGCCCCATCTGGCTGCCGCGATCATCAAGTTCCGTGCCAAGCCTTTCCGCCGGTGGTCCGCAAGAATTTCCAGCGCATGAACCATCGCGCATCCACTATGAAGGCCAACAAAGACGGCTCCCGCAGCGCGCCCGTCCACGCGCCCCATGATAGTGCTTTTGTCACAACGCGCTCGTTCCATCACAGCGATACGATCCGCGCCGATCCCACCTGCCGACCAAATGTCGCGCATAATCTGCAGCGGAGGCCAAATCGGGAAGGCCGTGACAAGGGGCAGCTCAGCCGCCGCCAGAGCAGCGACTGGGGCCTGGTAAAGCAAGGTTTCATCGACGACAGAATAACCATTTTCGGCCAGAATAGTGTCTAAATCTGAGCCCTCTTCGACCTGAAACAGATATTGCTGATCAGCGGCGCGCAATTCTGCCTCGGCACGACCTACATCGTCAGGTCCGACATCGCCTAAAAGGACGCAAGCGTTCACGCGCTTGCCCCCGCCTGGGCTTTTCTGAAAGCGCCACGGCGCGCGCTCTCGCGTTTCAGCCACGGGCCACGTCGCCGCCAACACGTCCATCAGCGCCGCGCGTTCCATCACAGGTCAAGCGCCTCCCGAAGCCGGTCCATAGCGCGATCCAGCTTTGCCTGATCCGTGCCACGCACCACGAGATTGGCGCCATGCACCCCGTCTCGCTGAAACGGGTAGGACCCAAAAGACAGCTCTGGCATCTCGGCTGCAACCAAGCCGAGCGGGCCAGCGAGATCACCCTCTCCCCGCTCCACTCGCAGAGTTTCTGACAACAAGGGTGCCCCACCTGTCAGGGTCGGCAAAACGCTTTGTACCATTGCATTGAAAATCGACGGCACCCCGGCCATCACATGTACATTCTCGATCTTGAACCCGGGCGCCGTTGAGACTGGGTTGTCGATCAACGTGGCCCCGTCAGGGATGCGCGCCATGCGCAACCGCGCTTCATTCAATTCAGACCCTGTTTTGGCGTAATGCGCCGCGAGCAGCGCCCGTGCGTCCTCCCGAACGTCGACCTTGGCGCCGAAGGCCGCGCCGACAGCATCAGCGGTGATATCATCATGGGTCGGGCCAATCCCGCCAGAGGTGAAAACGTATGTATATGTGCGGCTCAGGGATTGGACGGCTCCAACAATGCGCTCATGCACATCCGCAACGACACGCACCTCCTGCAAACCGATCCCGATAGCAGTCAACTGACCGGCCAAGTGATGCATATTGGCGTCTCGCGTCCGGCCAGACAGAATTTCGTCACCGATCACCAGCATCGCGGCAGTTGGGTTGGGCATGGGGCAAGACCTCCTTCAAGCTCGCGCGAGATGTAGCGCGACGGGGTGGAAGCTGCCAGCTTTCTCTCTTATATGGGCGGTACACGCATGATTTAAGGCGCCAGACCAGTGGACGACACGCATCAAGGCCGCATCACCAAAGAGGGGATCCGCATCTACAGTGAGGCGGATTTCGCTGGCATGCGCAAAGCGGGCGCGCTGGCCGCACGCATCCTTGATGATGTGGCTGAATTGGTCGTCCCCGGCACAACGACCGAGGCGCTCGACAAGTTCATCGAGGACGAGGTCGAGAAGGCCGGCGCAACCTCTGCCACTATTGGCTATAAAGGCTACAAACACGCCTCCTGCATCTCGGTGAACCACGTGGTTTGCCACGGAATCCCAGGCCCAAAAACGCTGAAAGACGGCGATATCCTGAACATCGACGTGACGGTGATCGTCGATGGCTGGTTCGGTGACACCTCCCGCATGTTTGTCGCCGGAAAGCTCAGCCGCAAGGCGGAGCGGCTCGTACAGGTGACGCATGATGCGCTTTTCAAGGGCATCGAGGCGGTCAAACCCGGCAACACCTTTGGCGATATAGGCCATGCCATTCAGGCCTATGTCGAGGCGCATCGCATGTCAGTTGTTCGTGATTTCTGCGGACATGGGCTTGGACGCGTGTTCCATGCACCACCCAATGTCTTGCATTACGGGCGACGGAGTACGGGCGCGGTTCTTGAAGAGTGGATGTTCTTCACCATCGAGCCAATGGTCAACCTGGGGCGTCCGGAAACCAAGGTGCTTGCCGATGATTGGACCGCCGTGACGCGGGACAAGTCCTTGTCAGCCCAGTTTGAGCATTCGGTCGGGGTCACGGCCGATGGAGTCGAGATTTTCACGCTCTCCCCCGGCAATAAATTCCATCCGACCTACACGGTTTAAGACGGTTTTAAATAGAATCGTTCTTATTCTGTTCTTATGACAGATCAGAGTTATGAGTTTGAGGCAGCGGCGCTGCCGAGTTTTGAAGCAATCAGATTGCAACCAAGCGAGCCTAAGGAAGTGCGGCTCGACGGACATCGCGGGCGTCTGCGCGAGCGGTTCATGAGCGTCGAACCCGAGGCTGTTGACGATCAAGAGATTTTGGAGCTGATCCTCTACCGCGCCATTCCGCGGCGGGAGGTGCGGTCACTCGCGCGGCGTTTGCTGTTTCGCTTTGGCGATTTCAACCGCGTCATTTCTGCCGCCCCGGCACGCATGGCTGAGGTTCAGGGTGTTGGCAGCGCCGTAATCCAGGAGCTGAAGATCGTCGAGGCCGCAGCCCATAAAATGGCGCGCGCCAAAATCATGAAGCGGGAGGTCCTCTCAAGCTGGGACGCTCTGCTGGATTACTGCCAAACCCGCATGGCGCATCTGGATATCGAACAATTCCGCGTGCTCTACTTAGACCGAAAAAACGTGCTGATCGCGGATGAGGCGCAAGGGAAAGGCACGATTGATCATGTGCCCGTTTACCCACGCGAGATCGTCAAACGCGCTTTGGAACTGAACGCAGCCGCGCTCATCCTTGTACACAACCACCCGTCAGGTGACCCGACCCCATCACCCGAGGATATCGATATGACAAAAGCGGTACAAACTGCGGGGGATACGCTTGGTATCGTGCTGCATGACCATCTGGTGATCGGGAAGGCCAAACACGTTTCATTCCGGGCGGAACGTTTGATTTAGACCCTATTCAATCCAAACTTCAACACGACGGTTGAGGGAACGACCCCAAGCTATGTCGTCACAGGCCATTGGCAGAACCTCACCAAACGCGTCAGCTGCCACCTCAATTTGATCGAAATTTGCAATCCCGGCGGCCTCCCGCACTTGATCAAGCACAAGCGCCGCGCGGCGCAGGGCAAGCTCCTTGTTGGGGCCGGAAGGGCCCTGCCCATCACTGAAGCCAACAAAAACAAGCGAACGGCCGTCAAACCGGCCTGTCTCCAAAGCCTGTGCCAAACGCGCAATATTCTCGCTTGATTGAACATCCAGCCGGACACCGCTTTCAAAGCGGAACGTCGTAGACAGCCGTGTGCGGTTCCGCAAGGTCTCGACAAGGCGTTGTAGCTCAACCAATGGGGCCTCGGCGCTCACGTTGGCAATTGCATGTGCCAGCCGGTCGCCGAGTTCCCCAAACGCGCTTTCAGTAATGGCCTGATCGACATAACCGGTTCGCCGGATCACCAGATCAGCCGCCGGAGAACGCGTAAACGCCAAGAACTCACGCAAAATCAGCGGCAACCTGCGGGGCGGTGTGTAAAGCATAAGGGGAAGGGTTAGCGGATAATCTTCAGTCCTGAGCGATGTCACACTTGCCTCTTGCTCAAACCCGCAAGCGCCTTTGAGCCGCATCGGAACGGCGTTACCGACCGTGCTCAGCGTGCCGAGACCGATAGACGACGCGTCGCGTGCGACCGCATCTGCCAGATCATCTGGGTCTGGAAAGGATTGCTCGGCTTGCAGGCTGCCACGACCAAATGGCGTGATGATGCGAGACAAGAGCGCTTCATGGATACCGGTGTTTTCAGGGGGCGCGAGCGCCACGATTTCAGTTTCGACGCCGCCAAGGTCGGACCAACTCCTGATTTCACCTTGGAAGACTTTTGACAGCTCCTCCAAGGTAAGCGATTTAACCGGCTGATCGGGTGCCGTCATAGCAATCAATCCATCCAGTGCCAAAACGCGGGCACGCTTGTTGCGGGCCAGCGGGCTAGGCGATGTCGACGCGGCAAGGCCCAATTCGTCGTGGTTTGGCTCCCTCAGAACCATCGCAATATCAGCCGCATCGGCGATCAGGTCAGCGTAACCCTCAGCCGTGGAACTTGACCGAAGGGCAAACCGCGCTCGGACCCTCTCCGCATCACTCAGAATAAAGGTCGAATGCGCGTCATCTTGGACCTCGCGCGTGACGGAAAACTGGTTTTGAGTTGCAAAGGACTGGATTAGGGCAGGCAGCAATACATCGCCGATGAACCGCGTGCCGGAAAAGGTCGCCTCCGCGATAAATGCATCGAGGTCCGGGCAACCTGGCCCAGCGCAGGTCACGCCTTCGCCATCCAGCGTCAGCGGCCCGTAGATCGTATCCACACGGTAGAATTCCCCATCATAGCTGAGCAGCGTGCCTTCAATCTCAATCGCGCCATCGCGCGACGTCAGAGAAACGTCCTGAGCAAAAGCGGGCGACGCGCAGAGCAGCACTGCGCAGAGCATGCGTCGGAATGTGGTCAAGTGATAGCCTGTTGTCGTCGCGTTGAATCAACGCTTCGCGAGTTTCAGGTCTTGGAGCGCGTTTTTCAACAAAAACATCTCCCCAATTTGCGCGCAGCCCGGGGCAGCGACTTTCAACTTGTAACGCAGGGCTGGGAGATCAGGCATGATCTTCAAAACAGACCCCCTTGCGCCCTCGGCGCAGGTCGCCGCATCAACCTCTCGCTCGAGCGCAAGACGTACGACCCCTGGTTCTTGTCTTGGGTCGTCTTGATACGACAGGATATGCAAGCTGCCCTTTGACCCAAGAATTTCGATCGAAACAGGCATGTGATCCGGTGCACTGGCTTTAATGGCCATCGGCGCGCCGTCTTCCCAAGCGATTGCGAGGCGCGTGAAATCAGCTAGGTCAGCCACGCGGGCACGATCATATAGGATCTGTTCAGGCGAAAACTTAGCCTCGACTGTGCCAGTTGGCTCCAATGCAGGTAGCTCAAACTCTAGCAACCCGGCGTAGGACAGAACGTTTTCGAACTCCAGTCCCGCATGGGAGATGACGACCTTCGCCTCGGGCCGGCAAGGCGCGGAGAGTGAGACAGACAGCATCGCTCCAGCAACAACATCGACCGTCATCTCTTCCTTACACGAAATCCCAAACGCACTAATCGCGCGTTGCGACGCCATGATTGGAAGGAGACTGCCCTCATCTTTTGGCAAAGCGGATATCGAAAGAACATCAAATCCTGCTGGGGTCACGGGTAGGGTCGGCAATTCTTCCTGCACCTGCGGCAAAGGCGCACGCATTGCAAAAGGAATACCGTCGGAAAACACAGCGCTCGGCACGTATGCCAAAAGCGCGGCCAGGACACCGGCGCGGAAAATGCTCATCAAACTGCCTCACGTGCCGGTTTTTCCGGCTTCATTGAGGACAGCTGTGAATCTCAATTATGGCAGAAATGTGGCAAAACTGCTCGATTGGCACAGTTTCGCCTTATTTTCCTACTCGAACCGACCGTGGCAGTGCTTGAATTTCTTACCAGACCCGCAGGGGCAGGGCGAATTTCTCCCTGGGTTGCCCCAGGTGGAGCGGTCGTTCTCGTCGAAGCCTTCCAGCGCCGGGCCAGCAGGTGCCGCATTTTGTTCAGCTGCGGGTTCTGCCGCAGCCATTGCGGCCTGCTGCTGCGCGATGAGTTGCTGCATCATTTGCTGCTGCTGCTCTTCCGTCAGCGGTACAATACGCGACAGCTTCTCGGTAACATCCGCACGCAAGCCATCGAGCATGCTTTCAAAGAGCTGGAAGCCGTCATTCTTGAACTCATTCAGGGGGTCGCGCTGCGCATAGCCGCGGAAGCCCACAACAGAACGCAAATGCTCTAGCGCCAGCAGGTGTTCGCGCCATTTGCCATCAATGGTTTGCAGCAGAAGCTGCTTTTCGATGTTGCGCATGTTTTCTGGGCCGAAATCCACGGCCTTTTTGGCCATGAACTCGTCAGATGCCTTGTAAAGGCGCTCCGCAATCTCATCGTTATCGACGCCTTCCTCGGCGGCCCATTCAATCACCGGCACATCAATACCCAGCTTCTCCATGGTCGCGACATAGAGCCCCTGCGTGTCCCATTGGTCTGCGTAGGATTTGGGCGGCATGTATTGGTCAACAAGGTCGTCGATCACCTGATGGCGCATATCTTGCGCGATCTCGCCGACCTCCTCGGCCTCCATGATTTCCATCCGCTGACCAAAGATAACCTTCCGCTGGTCGTTCATGACGTCGTCAAACTTCAGAAGCTGCTTCCGGATGTCGAAGTTGCGCCCTTCAACCTTGGCCTGCGCCTTCTCTAGCGATTTGTTCACCCAAGGGTGTGCAATCGCCTCGCCTTCTTTCATCCCAAGAGTGGAAAGCATCTTGTCCAGCCGGTCGGATCCAAAAATCCGCATCAAGTCATCTTCCAGAGACAGGAAAAAGGACGAGCGACCAGGGTCGCCCTGACGACCGGAGCGGCCACGTAGCTGGTTGTCGATCCGGCGGCTTTCGTGGCGTTCGGTTGCGAGTACGAATAGACCGCCGGCCGCTTTGACTTCGGCCTCAGACTTCTCGTGTTCGGCTTCAATCTTGGCCCGGATCGCGTCTGCGTCGCCTTCCGGATCAGCAGCCAGCGCTTCCATGATCTGGATTTCGACATTGCCACCGAGCTTAATGTCAGTGCCGCGCCCGGCCATGTTGGTCGCAATCGTCACGGCGCCAAGCTTGCCCGCGTCAGCGACGATTTGCGCCTCTTTCTCGTGTTGGCGCGCGTTCAGTACGTTGTGCTCGACATTTGCTTTGGTCAGCAAATCAGACAGGTATTCCGACTTTTCAATCGAAGTTGTCCCGACCAGCACCGGCTGGCCCTTCTGATTTGCCTCTTTGATCTCTTCGACGATAGCATCGTATTTTTCTTTGGCGGTCCGGTAAATCGCGTCATGTTCGTCGATACGCGCAATCGGCCTGTTTGTCGGCACCTCAACCACGCCAAGACCGTAGATTTCCTTGAACTCCTCGGCCTCCGTCGCGGCGGTCCCAGTCATGCCGGAAAGCTTTGAATAGAGCCTGAAATAGTTCTGGAACGTCACCGATGCGAGGGTCACGTTCTCAGGCTGAATATCGCAGCCCTCTTTCGCCTCGATGGCTTGGTGCAAACCGCCGGACAAACGGCGCCCTTGCATCATCCGGCCCGTAAATTCATCGACGAGCATCACCTGGCCGTCGCGTACCATGTAATCCTTGTCCTTATGAAACGCCTTATGCGCCTTCATCGCCTCGGTCACGTGATGGACCATTGTGGTGCTTTCAGGGTCGTATAGCGATTGCCCCTCGGGCAGCAGCTCCCTTTTATGCAGCCACTCCTCAACGAACTCGTTGCCCTCATCCGTGAACGTCACGGCGCGGGTTTTTTCGTCCAGGGTGAAGTGGTCGTCTTGGATCTCCGGGATGAGTTTGTCGATGGTCACGTAAAGCTCAGAGCGGTCCTGCGACGGCCCTGAAATAATCAGCGGCGTCCGCGCCTCGTCAATCAGGATCGAGTCGACCTCATCCACGATCGCGAAGAAATGCCCGCGCTGCGACATCTCATCGAGCGACGATTTCATGTTGTCGCGCAAATAATCGAAGCCCAACTCATTGTTCGTGGCATAAGTCACATCGGCCGCATAGGCCACGCGCTTCTCCTCATCGGGCTGTTGCGGGTAGACCGCACCAGTGGTCAGGCCCAACTGGCTGAACACGTTGCCCATCCATTCGGCATCGCGCTTCACAAGGTATTCGTTAACGGTGACGATATGCACGCCCTTGCCCGCAAGCGCGTTCAGGTAGGCGGGGAAACAGGCAACAAGGGTTTTGCCCTCGCCCGTCTTCATCTCAGAAATGTTGCCCTGATGCAGGAAAATGCCGCCCATCAGCTGCGTGTCAAAGGCGCGCAGACCAAGGGCGCGTCTGGCAGCTTCGCGCACGTTGGCAAAAGCCTCTGGCAGCAGATCATCCAGGCTTTCGCCCTTTTGCGCCCGCATAGCCAGGTCTTCGGTCTTCTGCTTCAGCGCGTCGTCGGAGAGCTTTTCAAACTCAGGCTCCAGCGCATTGATCTTGGCCACCAGCGGGCGCACCGCTTTGACTTTGCGGTCATTTGGAGTGCCAAACACCTTGTTGGAAATCGTGCCCAAGCCAAGCATATATCTCTGCCTTACTGCGGCACGTCTCAGCCGCCTAACATCATCGTGTCAAGGTTCGCCTTGCCTGCAGGACGGCTGAACCATATCTCATGGCTCAAGACGCTGTCGCCTTGGCCTCGAGGTGATGTAAGAGGCGGCAGATATAGTGTCAACGGCGCGGACCTCCCCGCACCCCAACAGGAGCCAATAAATATGGGCAAATTCACCACACTTCTTTGTGCAACCGCTATGTCGGGGGCGCTCGCATTGCCCGGTGTGGCTCAAGACGCAGACACGGTTCTTGCCACCGTCAATGGCAACGAGATCACCTTGGGCCATGTGATCGCGCTTCGGGAACGGCTGCCCGGCCAATATCAGCAGATCGATGACCAGAGGCTCTATGACGGCATTTTGGAACAACTTATCCAACAAACTGCCCTCGCCGACACGATACGCGACAGCACAGATCGCGACATAGTGCTGGGGCTCGAAAACGAAGTAAATGCGTTTCTGTCAAGCAATGTAGTGACAGAGCTTCGGCAGATCGAGATTAGCGAAGACGCCGTGCGCGCAGCCTATGACGTCGAATATGCTGATGTCGCGCCCGAAACCGAATACACCGCGGCCCACATCCTGGTCGAATCCGAGGAAGAGGCACTAGCGATTATCGAAATGCTCGACAATGGCGCGGATTTCGGGACTTTGGCGCGCGAACGCTCGACCGGACCGTCCGGGCCGCGTGGCGGCGACCTCGGGTGGTTTACGAAGGGCCAAATGGTGCCCCCATTTGAAAACGCCGTGCTTGCCCTTGAAGACGGGGCCTATTCACCGCCCGTCGAGACTCAGTTCGGCTGGCATGTCGTGAAGCGCAATGGCAGCCGCAATATTGCCGCCCCAGCCTTCGAAGAGGTGAGCAGCCAGATTGAGCAGGAACTCGCGGATCAGCAGCTAAGCGAAGCGGTGAATGCAATTGTGGCGTCCGCCGAGGTGTCCCGCACCGTGATCGACATTGATCCCGCGCTCATCCGCGATGTAGACCTGCTTTCGAAATGACCTGAAAGACGCGCCTGACGGGGGACGGCAATCCATGGCGACCATCACTGATTTATCCCCGCTGGCCCCGGCCGGCGGGTTCCCTAACCTGCCGCCCATCTCGGGCGTGCGTTTTGCGACCTGCGCCGTTGGCGTCAAATATGAGGGGCGCACAGATGTGATGTTGGCCGAGGTCGCGCCCGGCGCTTCTGTCGCTGGGGTTTTCACCAAATCGTCGACTCGTGCGGCCCCCGTGCTGGATTGTCAGGACAAACTCGGGACGATCAGCGACGCAGGTAAAGGCTTCGCGATATTGGTAAATTCCGGCAATGCCAACGCCTTTACCGGTCGCGCCGGAACAGAGTCTGTTTCTGCGATAACAGGCGCAGTTGCGGGTGTTTTGGACATTCCGCAATCGCATGTTTACACCAGCTCAACCGGGGTCATCGGGGAGCCATTGCCGCATGACCGGATCACCGGCGCTTTGAACCAGTTGAAATCAGAGCTCGACAGCGCTTCATTGGAGCCCGCAGCGCGCGCAATCATGACAACGGACACGTTTCCGAAGGGAAGCACCCAAACGGTCCAGATCGGCGGCAAGCCTGTCACAATCTCTGGGTTTGCGAAGGGTTCGGGGATGATCGCGCCCGATATGGCGACCATGTTGGTCTACATTTTTACCGACGCAAAGCTCACACAGCCTGAGTTGCAGTCGATGGTCAGCCGCCTAAATGAGTCCAGCTTCAACGCGATCACTGTGGACAGCGACACCTCCACCTCCGACAGCTTGCTTGCAGTGGCAACCGGCGCTTCCGGAATCGACGTTTCAAGCTCCTCAGAGTTTGAGGCAGCGCTAAACGCGGTGATGCTGGACCTCGCCCATCAAGTCGTGCGCGACGGGGAAGGCGCATCGAAGTTCGTCGAGATCACTGTGACCGGTGCAGCAACGGATACGGACGCCAAGACGGTAGCAATGGCCTGTGCCAACTCTCCCCTCGTCAAAACCGCGATCGCGGGCGAGGACGCAAATTGGGGGCGCATCGTCATGGCTGTCGGCAAATCCGGCGCCCGCGCTGACCGCGATCTTTTGAGCATTTCTTTCGGTGATATTCTGGTTGCCGACAATGGCTGGCGCGCACCGGATTACTCCGAGGAGGCGGCGAGCGCCTATATGAAGAACGAGGAAATAAAGATCACGGTCGATCTCGGATTGGGCAATCGGCAATTTACCGCTTGGACTTGCGACCTCACGCATGGCTACATTTCGATCAATGCGGATTACCGGTCATGAAGACAATTCTGGTCTCCGCCGTAGCACTGATCGACATTGACGGGCGCATCCTATTGGCACAGCGGCCAGAGGGTAAATCGATGGCCGGGCTTTGGGAATTTCCGGGTGGCAAGGTAGAACTTGGCGAAACCCCAGAAGCTGCTTTGATACGGGAATTAAAGGAAGAATTGGACATCGACACATGGTCCAGTTGCCTTGCGCCCCTTACGTTTGCAAGCCACAGCTATGAAGACTTCCATCTGCTCATGCCGCTCTTTGCCTGCCGCAAATGGGAAGGAACACCGCAGCCGAAAGAGGGCCAAACCCTGAAGTGGGCGCGCGTCTCCGAGCTGCGTGATTACCCCATGCCACCAGCCGACATTCCGCTGATTGCAATGTTGCGCGACCTGCTCTGAGTTTTTTCAAAAATAACTCTGGCCATTGCGAAATGTGGCGTTATTTTGACCGGTACTCTTTTGGGGGAAAGACACCATGCTAAAAACTGTGACCATAGGGTCTTGTGTGTCTATTCAAGGTATCTTTGTTAAAGCTCTGTCAGACGGGCGCATTTGCATCCGCGTTGGCGAGCAGCTCTTTCAAGGGCGTCCGGTAACAGCCGGCTAAAAGATAGGAAGGCTGGGTCTAAACGATCCAGCCTTTCAAATTTTCTAAGATGACTTGCGACAAGGCGTTGATATGCGCGGGCTGGTCGTTGAGGCATGGGATGTAGGTGAACTCCTCCCCTCCCGCTTCCTCGAAACTTTCCTTGATCTCTTCGTTGATCTCTTCCAGCGTTTCGATGCAATCGGCTGAGAAGGCCGGCGCAATGACAGCGATCCGTTTGCGCCCGGCCTCAGCCAAACGCGCAACTTCCTCGACCGTATAAGGCTGCAACCATTCCTCAGGGCCAAATTTCGACTGGAAGGTCGTACGAATATCCCCGTCGTCCCAACCAAGCCGCTCTTTCAGCAAGCGGGAGGTTTTCTGGCACTGGCAGTGATAGGGGTCACCCTCCATCAGATACCGTTTTGGCACGCCGTGGTAGGAGGCCACCAAAATATCTGGCCGCTCATCCAGTTCCCCGTAAGCTTCCTCAACCGACCGCGCGAGCGCGTCGATATAGGTTGGGTGTTCGTAATACGGTTGCACTGTCCGCACGGTCGGCTGCCACTTTTCTTCCATCAAGGCGCGGAAAAACTGGTCATTGGCCGTGGCCCAGGTCGCACCCGCGTAATGCGGATAGAGCGGGAAAAAGAGGATGCGGTCGCAACCCAGCTCGATCATTTCTTGCACTTTGGATTTCGTCGACGGGTTGCCGTAGCGCATGCAGAAATCAACGACGACCTGGTCACCGAATTGTTTATGCATCTTTTCTTTGATCGCTGCCGTCTGGTCCTTGGTGATGGTCAATAGCGGGCTTTCGCCTTTGTCATGGTTCCAGATGGATTTGTAGGCCGCGCCGCTGGCAAAGGGGCGCTTCGACAGAATGATACCCTGCAACAAGGGCTGCCAAAGCCAGGCGGAGTAATCCACCACGCGCTTGTCGGACAGAAATTCGCTTAAGTACCGCCGCATCGGCCAATAGGTGTAGTCGTCCGGCGTGCCCAGATTGGCAATCAGGATGCCGACCTTGCCGAACCGCACCTTTGGGTGGTCGGCCTGGGCATGTGGCAATTCGCTAAAAGCGCCGTCTTTCATCTGTTTTCTCTCTCGTCTATGCTCACAGGTTGGGCTGTTTCACCCATCTCGACGGCGTTCAGCGCGTCGGCGAGGCGCGCCTTGGCGGAACCCGGTCGCAGCGGCTGCTGCTGGCTTTGATCCGGGGCCCAGCCAGTCAGATAGAGCAGTTCATAGGTCGCGACCACCCTATCGCCCTGCATGGGATAAAGTGTCGCCATTTTTTCGAACATCTGCCTGCGTGCGAAGCGTTTGTCTCGATCTGTAAGCGGATTGGCTTCACCCATAGCACGCAGGTCACGCATCAAGGCGGTCGTGTCAGTATAGCTCACTTTGCGCGGATCTGCATCCGCGACTGGCAAAGCAAGCCCTGCACGCTGCAAAAGCGCGCCTGCGTCGCGAATATCAACCATAGGGGAAATGCGCGGAGACAACCCGCCCGTCACCTCGACTTCCGCCTGAGACAGCGCAGCGCGAAGCTCCGATAACGTTTGCCCGCCAAACATCGCGACCAGCAAAAGCCCGTCAGGTTTCAACGCCCGCGCGCACTGGACAAGCTGACCCACTGGGTCATTTGCCTGATGCAGGCACATCGCATGGATCACCAGATCGAAGCTCTGGATGGCAAGGTCGAGCACCTCGATGTCCTCGACAATGCGCGCATCGGGAAATTGCACCTGCCAGAAATCCGGGAAACCGGTGACGACCGCAGGCGTGGTAAACGTCCTGTTAATATCTTTCAGTCTTTCCTGAAGTTCAAACGCCGCCTCTTCATGCAAGAACAGCGCTGGTCCCGAACGATGCGCGCGCGCACGGCGGGCGGCGACGATCTGAGGGTCAAAAAGACGTGGCGGGACAGACATGGCGATCTCTTGCTGCGATGGATCGCTACTTATGACGCGAGAGGTCAAATGCAAACGGTTCTGAAGCTTCTTTATCCCTCCCAATGCCTGACCTGCGGCGAAATGGTGGAGGAGGATGGTAGCCTGTGCGGCACATGTTGGCGCGATGCGAGCTTTATCCGTGGCACTAAATGCAGCCAGTGTGGCGTGCCACTGCCGGGGGAGGAGGACAGCAAACACATCCGCTGCGACGATTGCATTCGCATCGCGCGCCCTTGGACGCGCGGAGCCGCAGCGCTGATGTACCGTGGCACAGGTCGCAGGCTGGCCTTGTCGCTAAAATACGGGGATCGCACGGACCTGGCCCCCTCTGCCGCCAAGTGGATGTTGGGCGCGTTTGGTGAAATTCCGCCCGAAACGGTCGTCGTTCCAGTGCCGCTACATTGGCGCAGGTTCCTGAAAAGACGCTACAATCAGGCCGCCCTATTGGCGCAAGAAATTTCCAAAATCGCTAAGTTAGACTATGTCCCTGACGCCCTTTTTCGGAGCAGGCCAACAAAACCGCTCGATGGGCACAAGCGCGAGGCGCGCTTTATCGCACTGCAAGATGCGATTGCACCTAACCCCAAGATGGCAAAGCGCATTGAAGGCAAGCCCGTTCTGCTGATCGATGATGTCATGACCTCTGGCGCAACCCTTGGGTCCTGCGCTGAGGCTTGTCTGGAAGGCGGCGCCGATCACGTTAACGTGCTCGTTCTGGCGCGCGTTGCGAAGGATGCGTAAATCCCTATGATCGCGCCAAATCGGAAGGGTACGTCATGGCCAAAGTTGAAATCTACACCTCGCCGCTTTGCGGATTCTGCCATGCGGCAAAACGATTGCTCAAATCAAAGAATGTCGAGTTTGAGGAAACAAATGTGGCCCTCAATTCCGACGCGAAAGCAAAAATGATCCAGCGCGCCAATGGCGGCCGGACGGTTCCGCAAATCTTCATCGACGACGTCCATGTCGGCGGCTGCGATGATCTTTACGCGTTGGAGCAAGCTGGCAAACTAGACCCTATGCTTGGCTAAATGATCCGTATAGGCCTCATCCAGCTGAACAGCCGTGACGCGCCGGAAGAAAATCTGGCGGTTATTCTGAGCGGTATTGATGAAGCCGCAAGCAAAGGCGCTGCCTTCATTGCGACGCCTGAGGTGTCAAATTGCTTGTCCGTTAGCCGTACGCATCAATCGCAAGTGCTGGCTCTTGAAGAACACGACACTTCGCTGCCGGAGCTGCGCCGCGCCGCGCGGGAGCACGGCATTTGGCTGTTGATCGGCTCTCTCGGTTTGAAAACCGGCGATGCAGATGACCGATTTGCGAATCGTAGCATCATGATCTCTCCGAAAGGTGAGATCGTCGCCCGCTACGACAAAATTCATATGTTCGATGTTCAGGTCACTCCGACCGAGACATTCAAAGAGTCAGACGGCTATCGTCCTGGCAACATGACCTCGGTCGTTCAGACGGATATCGGCAAGGTCGGCTTAACGATTTGCTACGATATCCGGTTCCCGCATCTCTACCGCGCGCTGGCGCATGCGGGCGCAGACATTATCACTGTCCCCGCCGCGTTTTCGCCTGTCACGGGGGAAGCGCATTGGCATGTCTTATTGCGAGCCCGCGCCATAGAGACCGGGTGTTTCATCATCGCACCGGCCCAGACCGGCCAACACGCAGGGCGCAGCACCTACGGTCACTCGCTCGTCGTAGCGCCTTGGGGAGAAGTGTTGCTCGACATGGGTACTGAGCCGGGCGTTGCGTGCATCGATATTGATCTGGCCGACGTCACCCGGGCGAGACAACGTGTCCCGTCAATTTCACATGACAGGGGTTTCCAGCCGCCTATAATCTGCGGCGATGAGTGATACGAAGACTTCCAATGACCCGTTGGCCACAGCGCTCTTTTCGGAGCTGTTCATGGCCGACCAGCTTGCGCGCAACCGACTGAGCCGCGTGCTGCCCAAGGGCATGGAGCTGTCGCACTTTTCGGTCCTCAACCATTTGGCACAGGTCGGCGAACCACGTAGCCCAGCGCGTTTGGCGGAGGTGTTTCACCTCACTCGCGGCGCAATGACGAATACGCTCCACAAGCTCGAATGGGCCGGACATATCCATATCAGCCCTGACTGGGACGATGCCCGGCGCAAGCAAGTGGTGATCAGCCCGGCAGGCCGCGCTGCGCGTGACGCCGCTTTGGCCGCGATCACGCCTCTTATCGCTGATATTGTGGAGACCGTCGGCAGTGAGAAGGTCAAAGCGAGTCTGCCGGTATTGCGCCAGTTGCGCGTGCGGCTTGGCCAGAAAGACGAAAGCTAAGCCTTCGGCTTTACGCTTGCCGTGGTGTAGTTCACCGACAGGTCCCGCTCCGACAAGGACCAGCTCCAGGAGATCGGATTGAACACAAAACCTGTACGGTCAACAGGGTCTAAACCGGCTTCTTTCAACAAATCGAATAGCTCATCGGGCGTGATAAACTTGTTCCACTCATGCGTGCCCTTGGGCAACCAACGCATGATATGCTCCGCCCCAATGATCGCCATCAAATAGCTTTTTGGGTTCCGGTTGATGGTCGAGCAGATCATGATCCCGCCGGGCTTTAACAGCTGCTGGCAAGCCTCAAGGTAGGCTAGCGGGTCTGCTACATGCTCGACGACTTCCATGTTCAACACAGCGTCAAACTGCTCCCCATCTGCGGCCATCGCTTCAGCCGTCGTGTGGCGATAATCAATCTCAAGGCCCGATTGTTCGGCATGAACCTGCGCCACGGGGATATTTCGCTCAGCAGCATCCGCCCCCACGACTTCGGCGCCCAGTCGCGCCATAGGCTCAGACAAAAGCCCACCGCCGCAGCCAATATCAAGGATACGCAAACCCTTGAACGGCTCCCGGGTTTTCAGGTCCCGGTCAAACTCCGCCGCGATCTGCGAAGTGATATAATCCAACCTGCAAGGGTTGAGCATGTGAAGCGGTTTGAACTTGCCATTCACATCCCACCATTCGGCGGCCATCGCCTCAAATTTCGCAATTTCGCCCGCATCAACAGTCGTGGTCATTTTATCCTCTTTTCGGCATGGTTTCGCCGCGCTTGCACGATATATATAGGGCGATATGGACAGGACCGCAGGACAAAACCGCGCAGCCGCGCATCTCTACCCGCCGATCGAGCCTTTCGATCAGCGTATGCTCTCCGTTGGAGAGGGTCATCGGATATATGTAGAGCAATGCGGCAACCCGGACGGCCAGCCCGTGGTGGTGTTTCATGGTGGTCCCGGTGGCGGATGCAGCCCCGCGATGCGGCGCTATTTTGATCCGACCCATTACCGCATCATTCTGTTTGATCAGCGCGGATGTGGTCGCTCGCGCCCGCATGCCTCTGTCGAAGAAAACACAACCTGGCATCTCGTCCGCGATATCGAGATGATCCGCGAAGGGCTCGATATCGACAGTTGGATTGTGTTTGGCGGCAGCTGGGGCGCAACCCTGGCACTTATATACGCTGAAACACATCCTAACCGCGTGACCCATCTGATCCTGCGGGGTGTCTTCCTGATGACCCAGCGGGAGCTCGATTGGTTTTACGGCGGCGGCGCGGGGCAGTTCTTCCCGGATCGTTGGTCCGATTTTACGTCGCTCATCCCCGCCGATGAGCATGACGATTTGATCGAAGCCTATGGGCGCCGCCTGTTTGCCGATGATATGCAACAGCAAATTCGTTACGCGCGAGCTTGGGCCGGATGGGAGAATGCGCTGGCGGCCTTGCAAGTTCGTGGCAGCGCGGACAGCCCATCAGATTATGCGCGCGCATTTGCACGGTTGGAGAACCACTATTTCCGCAACCAAGGCTGGCTGGAAACCGACAATTCCATTTTGGACAATCGGCACCTGATCGAGCATATCCCCGCTTCGATCGTCCAGGGGCGCTACGATATGATCTGTCCCCCATACTCGGCATACAAATTGGCCGAGGGCTGGCAGAAGGCAAAGCTCACCATGATACCTGCTGCGGGCCATGCCCTGTCTGAGCCCGGCATTACTGCTGAATTGGTGCGCATAACGAACGGTCTTCGGCGCGCATAGCACCAATTCTGAGACCAAATTTCCAAATTAATAGGGCCAGTTGGGCCCCGCAGGGTTTACAGACCGGGTTCAGCCGTTACGCTGTGAAGCAGAGGGACTGACAGGGGATATTGCGAGACGTGGCTGGACTACTAAGAATTATCGTGCAGCGATTGCTGCTTGGGATCGTAACCCTCTTCGTTGTCTCGGTCATCATCTTCGTCGCAGTAAACGCGCTTCCCGGCGATTTCGCGGAAGCGATCCTGGGGCAAGGCGCAACGCCCGAAGCCGTCACCGCGATCCGCGAACAGCTCGGCCTGAACCAAAACGCCTTCACGCGCTACTTTGTGTGGCTTGGCGGGGTTCTGCGCGGCGATTTTGGGGTGCCGCTGAGCCAAGCATTGTTTGCAGGAAACTTCGGCACCACCGCGACCGGCACCGAAGTGATCACCGTGGTCGACCAGATCATGCCACGGCTGCGCAACACATTGTTCCTTGCAGGCGTTTCCGCCGCCATCGCGGTTCCGCTTGCTGTGACCCTGGGCATTCTAACAGCCCTTTATCGCAACTCCGCGTTTGACCGTTCGATGAACGTCACCACACTTTCGGCAATCTCGAGCCCTGAATTCTTCATTGCTTATGTGCTGATCTTGTTCCTGGCTGTGCTGAACCCGGTCTTCCCATCGCTGTCGAATATCTTTCCCGGCATGGAGTTTAGCGAGCGGCTGAACCGCACAATGCTTCCAGCTTTGACCCTAACACTGGCCGTTACGGCGCAAATGATGCGTATGACGCGGGCAGCGATCATCAACCTTCTCGCCTCACCTTACATCGAGATGGCGCGCCTGAAGGGCCTCAGCCC
This sequence comes from Litoreibacter sp., assembly GCA_026710325.1. GTDB lineage: Bacteria > Pseudomonadota > Alphaproteobacteria > Rhodobacterales > Rhodobacteraceae > Litoreibacter. The sequence continues at coordinate 27,259 of JAPORH010000143.1, forward strand.
GATGCGAGTCATCGTGAAACACGCGCTGCCAAACGCATTGGCGCCCATTATCACAGTGATCGCGCTGAACCTCGCCTTCCTGGTGACAGGTGTGGTGGTGGTCGAGGTGGTCTTCGTCTACCCGGGCATCGGCCAGCTCTTTGTAGACAGCGTTAAAATCCGCGACATTCCAGTGGTCCAAGCCTGCTGCCTGATCTTCGCGGCGGTGTATATCCTGCTGAACCTCACCGCAGACATTCTGTCGATCGTATCGAACCCACGGCTGAGACATCCGAAATGACCCTGCTTTACATTATCATCGCTGCGATCGTTTTGCTTGGCGTGGCCTACGCCTTCCGCATGGCCGGGCAAGCTGCAACCTCGAACAAACCGTTTTTCCGGGACATGCCTTTCGGGGTCGCCTACGGCTACGTCCTCGGAGCGGTCCTGATTGTCTTGGGCGTTTGGTTGTTCTTCCAACCCCAGAACGTGGACGGCGTTCCGCAAGCTGGCGTCATGTTCTTCCGTTGGGCCGTACAGGTCTTCGTGGTCTTCGCCATCGCGGCCTACCTGTTCCGACTGCTGGGCCGCAGCGTCGGGACGGAGGGCAGCAAAAAACTGTTCCGCTCCATGCCGCTGACTGCTGCTTTCGGTATCTTGATCATCATTATCTACGCCATCGTGGCCATCTTCGCCGGGGCCATCGCGCCCTACGGACAAGAAGAAGTCCTTGGCGCCGCCAATATCGTTCCGGGCGGCAACCCGGCAATGAATGGCAACCCTGAATTCCCGCTTGGGACCGACCAGATTGGCCGTGATATCCTGTCACGTCTTATATTTGGCGCGCAGAACACCGTGGGCATCGCCTTTGTGACCACATGTCTGGCCTTCCTGATCGGCGGATCGCTTGGCTTCTTGGCTGCGACACTGGGCGGCTGGCTCGACCAGCTTTTGTCCCGCGCGGTTGACGCGCTGATGGCAATCCCAGCGCTCATCTTCGCACTGCTACTTATCACGATCGCGACCGCATGGGCCGGATCGGCCTCGTGGCAGGTGACAATTTACATGATCCTGATCATCGCGGTGATCGATTCGACCCGCGTTTTCCGCCTGTCCCGCGCGGTCGGGCTCAACATCGTCGTCATGGACTATATCGAAGCGGCCAAACTGCGCGGCGAAGGCCTTGGCTACCTGATCTTCCGCGAAATGCTGCCAAATGCTTATGCGCCACTGCTCGCGGAATTTGGCCTCCGTTTCTGCTTCGTATTCCTGACCATCGCATCGCTCAGCTTCCTGGGTGTGGGTATCCAGCCACCGCTGGCGGACTGGGGCACTATGGTGCGTGACCTTGCGCAGTTCATCAACTTCGCGGCCTTTGCGCCAAACGTGGCCTTGGCCCCGCTGCTCGCCGCTGGCGCCATCGCGTTGCTGACCGTCGCCGTGAACTTCGTGGTGGACTGGATGCTGCACAAATCTTCGGGCCTGAAAGAGTAAGGGTGTAGGAATGAGCGAACCGCTTCTCAAAATTCGTGGCCTCAAGATTGAAGGCCGGTCCGACGAGACATGGAACCCGATCATCAAGGGTGTCGATCTGGACCTGAACAAGGGTGAGGTCATCGGCATGATCGGCGAATCCGGCGCCGGGAAATCCACCATTGGCCTCGCCTCCATGGGCTTCTGCCGCGACGGCGTCCGCATCTCTGAAGGCTCGGTCGTCTTCGACGGGGTCGATCTGGTGACCGCTTCCGCCGCCGACAAGCGCGCGCTTCTGGGCAAGCGCATCGCATATGTGGCCCAATCTGCCGCGGCCAGCTTCAACCCGGCGCACAAGCTGATCGACCAACATACCGAGGGCCCGGTCCAGCATAGCGTTTCCTATAGAAGTGACAGCCAGGCTGACGGGATCGAGCTTTACCGCCGTCTTCGTCTTCCCAACCCGGACGAGATTGGCTTCCGCTATCCGCACCAGGTTTCTGGCGGTCAGTTGCAGCGCGCCATGACGGCTATGGCTATGGCGTGCCGACCCGATTTGATCATCTTTGACGAGCCGACCACAGCGCTCGACGTGACCACTCAGATCGAGGTGTTGGCATCGATCCGTGACATCGTCGAACAATTCGACACAGCCGCGATCTACATCACCCATGACCTCGCCGTCGTGGCGCAGATGGCTGACAAGATCAAAGTGCTGCTCAAGGGCGATGAGGTCGAAGAGGCCGACACACGCACCATGCTATCACAGCCGCAGGAGGAATATACCAAATCCCTCTGGGCCGTGCGTAGCTTTGAGCGACCCGCAAAACCTGCTGTGGCCACTGGGGCAACCCCGGTTATTTCCGTCAAAAATGTCACCGCCGCATATGGCACGGTCGATGTGCTGCATGATGTCAGCTTCGATATCCATGAAGGGCGCACGGTTGCTGTTGTGGGCGAATCTGGCTCGGGCAAGTCGACCACCGCGCGCTGCATTACCGGTCTTTTGCCGCCGCGGATCGGGCATATCGAATTTGACGGCCAACAATTGCCGCTCAACTACCGCCAGCGCGACAAGATGCAGCTGCGTCAGGCACAGATGATCTACCAAATGGCCGACACCGCGCTGAACCCGCGCAAAACCATCGGAGAAACTATTGGTCGCCCAGTTGAATTCTACCTCGGCCTAAAGGGCAAAGAGAAACGTGCCAAAGTCGACGCGCTCCTCGAAGAGATTGAGCTTGAGCCCACACAATATTTCCACCGCTTGCCCTCTGAGCTTTCCGGCGGCCAAAAACAGCGGATCGGGATTGCTCGTGCGCTCGCGGCGGAGCCCAAATTTATCATCTGTGACGAGGTCACCTCCGCGCTCGACCAATTGGTCGCCGAAGGTATCTTGAAATTGCTCGCCAAGCTGCAGGACCAATTGGGCCTCAGCTACATGTTCATCACCCACGATCTGGCTACCGTGCGCGCAATCTCAGACGAGGTTGTCGTCATGAAAGACGGCGTCGTGGTCGAGCAGGGCGAGAAAGCGGACATGTTCCAGCCACCCCACCACCCATATACGGACTTGCTGCTCAGCTCAGTTCCCGAAATGGACCCGGATTGGCTCGATAATCTGCTAAAAGAACGCGGAGTTGATAACATCGGCGATGCCGCTGTTGATAAGATGTAACGCGAATCATCCAGAAAGGATGACAAATCAGGGACGGCTTTACGGCCTAAAATTTACTAACTGGGAGACTGACATATGTCACAAATTTCAAGACGCGGCCTGCTGAAATCAGGTATCGCAGCTGGTGTGCTTTCCGCCACCGGTATGCCACTGATGGCGGCACCCAAAAAAGGCGGACGCCTTCGCTTGGGTCTGGCAGGCGCCAACACATCCGACAGCTGGGACGGCCGTACGCATTCCGACAGCTTCATGATTATGTGTGCTCACGGTGCGGTCTTTGACTGCCTGACCGAAGTTGGCGCAGACGGCCAGCTGAAAGGCGAGCTGGCGGAAAGCTGGGAAGCTTCTGCTGATGCGAAAACCTGGACCTTCAAGCTGCGCCAGGGCGTCACGTTCCACTCCGGCAAGCCATTTGGCGCAGACGATGTGATCGCCTCGCTGAACATGCACACGGCTGAAGGCGCGAAATCTGCGGCCAAGCCGATCGTGTCCGCCATCTCCGAGATGGAAAAAATCTCCGACCACGAGATCAAGATGACCCTGGCTGCCGGCAATGCGGACTTCCCGTTCTTGCTGTCTGACTACCACATCCTGATGTACCCAGCTGGCGAGATTGACGAAGCGATTGCGTCCGGCAACGGCACTGGCCTCTACATGGTCGAAAGCTTCGACCCCGGCGTGCGTTTCGTCGGCAAGCGTTTCCCGAACCACTACAAGGACGACGCTGGTTATTTCGACGAAGTCGAAGTCATCGCGATCAACGACGCATCTGCCCGTATGAACGCGCTGATGACCGGTCAGGTCGACGCCGTAAACCGCGTGGACTTCAAAACCGAAGCTCTGCTGAAAGCCAACCCGCAGATCGAAATCTTCGAGGTCACCGGCAACCAGCACTATACTTTCCCAATGCAGACCGGGCTCGACCCGTTCTCTGACCTGAAAGTACGCCAGGCGCTGAAGCACGCTGTCAACCGTCAGGAAATGGTCGACAAGATCCTTCTGGGTCACGGTAAAGTCGCAAACGACCACCCAATCGGGCCTGCAAACCAGTACTTTGCAGCTGATCTGGCGCAAAACGACTACGACCCAGACAAAGCGAAAGCTCTGCTGAAAGAAGCCGGCCTCGACGGTCTGTCGGTTGACCTGTCCGCAGCAAACGCGGCCTTCGCAGGTGCGATTGACGCGGCTCAGCTGTACCAGAACTCCGCCAAAGCGGCTGGCATCAACATCAACGTGGTGCAAGAGCCAGATGATGGCTACTGGTCCAACGTTTGGCTGAAGAAGCCATGGTGTGCCTGCTACTGGTCCGGTCGCGCGACCGAGGACTGGATGTTCTCCACCGCCTATGAAACCGGTGTTCCGTGGAACGACACAGGTTGGGAAAATGCACGCTTCCAGGAGCTGCTTTTGACCGCACGTGCAGAGCTCGATTCCGGTAAGCGTCGTGAGATGTATACTGAGATGCAGATGCTGATGTCCGAGCAGGGCGGCACGGTCGTTCCAATGTATGCAAACTACGTCGACGCGCACTCCACCAAGCTGGCCAACTCCGGCACCATCGGTAACGTCTTCCAGATGGACAGCTCCCGCATGATGGAGCGCTGGTGGTTCGCGTAAACCACGCTGCATATCACTGATAGAAACGCCCCTCTTCGGAGGGGCGTTTTTCTTTGCCTATACATTTGTCCGAAAGGGGCGTAGGTGGGCGGCTTGTAATTCTGGAAATCCCCCATGATCGAGACCCTCGCCCGCGCGCTTGAAAAGCGCGACTACACCACACTGACGCAAGTGCAGGAAGCTGTTACAGACCCTAACTTGGTCGAAAAGGACCTTTTGGTGTCTGCGCAGACCGGTTCTGGCAAGACAGTTGGCTTCGGCTTGGCCATTGCACCGACTCTGTTGGGGGACGCTGAGAAATTCGATCGCCCAGCCGCACCGCTCGCTCTTATCGTCGCGCCAACCCGCGAATTGGCACTGCAGGTGAAACGCGAACTCGACTGGCTTTACGAATTTGCAGGCGCGGTCGTTGCCTCCACCGTTGGTGGTATGGACATGCGGACCGAGCGCCGCGCGCTGGACCGCGGTGCGCATATTGTTGTGGCCACGCCCGGACGGCTGGTCGATCACATCAAACGCGGCTCGCTCGATATGTCCGATATCCGCGCCGTGGTGCTTGATGAGGCCGACGAGATGCTCGATCTGGGCTTCCGCGAGGACCTTGAATTCATCTTGTCGGAGGCGCCTGAGTCGCGCCGCACGCTTCTTTTCTCCGCCACCGTCCCCAAACAGATTGCACGGCTTGCCGAGAATTACCAGAAGCCCGACGCTGTGCGGCTGCAAACTGCCGCCGAAAAAACTCAGCACACCGATATCGACTACCGCGCCATGCTCGTCGCGGGCAATGACCCGGAAAACGCAATCATCAACGTGCTGCGCTACTACGAGGCGCAGAACGCCATCGTTTTCTGCAACACCCGCGCCATGGTCTCCCGCCTGACGGCGCGGTTTTCGAACCGGGGCTTTCAGGTCGTGGCCCTGTCCGGCGAACTGTCGCAATCCGAGCGTTCACATGCGCTGCAAGCCATGCGCGACGGGCGTGCGCGGGTTTGCGTGGCCACCGATGTCGCCGCGCGAGGCATCGACCTGCCCAATCTGGAACTGGTGGTCCATGCGGAGCTGCCCAACAATGGCGAAACGCTGCTGCACCGCTCGGGCCGCACGGGGCGCGCGGGGCGCAAAGGCGTCTCCGCGATCATCATACCGCAGCGCTGGTACAAAAAGGCCGAACGGCTGCTGAAATTTGCTAAAGTACAGGCGGACTGGGGCGGGGCGCCAACAGCGGATGAGGTCTTGGCCCGCGACGAGGAACGTATGTTCGCAGATCAAAGCTTCACGGACCCACCAGATGCGGATGAGGCCGATTTCGTCTCTAAACTGGCGGAAAACTTCACGTCCGAGCAGCTCGCCGCCGCCTATCTGCGCCTCTACCGCTCCCGCCAAACCGCACCCGAAGACCTTGCAGCGCCCCAAAGCAAAGAAAAACCAAAGCAACGTCAGGAATTCGGACCCTCCCAATGGTTCTCCATCTCTGTCGGACGTGACCAACGGGCTGAGCCACGCTGGCTCCTGCCGATGCTGTGCCGGATGGGCGATATTTCCAAGGATGAGATCGGCGCGATCCGCGTGCAGGAAACTGAAACCTTTGTTGAGCTTAAAACAAGCGCGGTTGCTGGGTTCGAGGCCGCACTTGGTCCTGACATGGCGCTGGAAGAAGGCGCAACGCTCACCAAGCTTGACCATGTGCCCGACACCTCCCGCCCGCCGCGTTTTGAAAAACCAAGTGGCAAACCGCGCGGAGCCACGCCGTCCAACCGCCGGAAACCGCTGAAAGACCTGGGCGATCCTCGTAAAGCACCCAAGGAGCCGCGCGAGTGGAAAGAAAAGAAGCCAAAGCACGATCCAGAAACCGTTTCGGACTTCAAATCTGCGCCCAAGAAAGATGACAAACCCAAGGGCAAACCGAAAGCCAAGTACGAGGCGAAGCCTGGCGGCAAACCTAAGTTCAAGGGCAAACCCAAAGATGGCGCAAAGCCGCCGCGGAAGGAAAAGCCGCGAAACGAGGCACCGGCAAAACCAAAACCGAAGCCCAAATTTGCGGGCGATCCGTCCAAGTCGCTGCGCACAAAGGGCAAGCCCAGACCGTTCAAAGCGAAGGGCGGCGACGCGCGCCCAAAACGACGGGGGCCTGCACGGTAAAGCCGCTTTAACCGGGTGTGGTTCTCGTATGGCAAAGTAGGTTTTTTCAAGTCTCTGAAATCGTGTGATAAATTTTGACTTATTTTGAGCGACCCCTTGAGTCCGAGCGTTTTCGCGAAAATATCCCTTG
>JAPORH010000215.1 GCA_026710325.1 Litoreibacter sp.
AAGCTTCAATTCGAATCCTTTTCGCTCCTCGTTTCAAGTAGCGTCGTGTACTATGAAACGGGACAGCAAAATCAGCGGATTACTTGGGGAATGTGGGCTTAGCGGTTTTAGATCTATCTTTGCCAAGAGTTTGGCCTCCTTCTTTGTCCCGGTACACTGTCCCTGTTTCGCGATACGCCGCTTTGCATAAAACGTGAAGTCAAAACTTCAGTTTAGTTATATCCGTGACGTATTGCGCACGTATGTGAGGTGGATCACACTTAGTGATATTGGCGTATATATCACCGTTTTCTAAAGACAATTTTACTCCGCAGTCTTACCACATTCTAACCATATTCTGCACGGCGCATGGCGTTAACCAAGCGACGTCAAAACCCCTTCTTTTTATATAAAAATGTGCCTATTTGAGATGTGGGGGCGTGTTAAATGGTGTGATAATGCGATCTGTTTGCCTTACTTTTGCCTTTATTGTGGCAGGCGTCCCAGGCTTGGCGACACCGCTAAGCGGGACCGAAGCCAGAATATGCGCGGACGGTTTTTCCTGTCTTGAAAAAGCGATCTCGGACGCGCCACGACAAGACGTGACTTACCCGATCAATCAGCTTTTTTTTGAAACGGCAGACGAAATAGAGTACTCCGATTTAGCGATCTTTAGACTTGGGCCAAGCGGCTGGGAGCAGTATTTTCAGCCGTCCAAACCAGACTCTTTGACAAGAATAACGTTCAACGCTGCGGTAGGTTCAGCTGTAGCTCTCACAACATTGAACCTTGTGCCATTTTGGGGGCCCAAAGCATTAGCACCATTGGAAACCCCCATGTTCAATGCCTGCGCCGCATCAATGTCGTTAGAAGAGGCAAGATTTTTGGGGGAACAGCCGTTCAAACCATCGGCTTTTTCAGCCGGACCATCAGGCGTGCCCCGCCCTGTTTCAAATTTGGCAGTAAGCCGTCTACAATTTTTCGGTCAAAGATCAAACTCAATAGAGGCGACAACGCTTTCAAACAGCTCGTCCGAAACGCGAAAAGAAGCCGGACAAAGACCCCAGAACCCGACACCTGTGCCAATTCCCGCAACCCTTTGGCTGCTGTTGGCAGGCGTGGCAGGTCTGAGCATGACGCGCATCCGCCGCGACAAAGCAAAGTAGCGGGCAAAAGCTAGATTGCTGCCAACAGATATTGGGGCAAGGAGTTTTTGTGAATGTGGTCCCTCGCACCTGTTTTGCGCCTTGCGCCTTGGGCCTGCACTCCTTAAACCCCCGATAATTTGTGTGCGCGCCAGACGGGGAAATGAGCCATGCCAAAAAGAACCGATATCAAGTCAATCATGATCATCGGTGCGGGGCCAATCATTATTGGCCAGGCGTGCGAGTTCGACTATTCCGGCGCCCAAGCCTGTAAGGCTCTCAGAGAGGAAGGCTACCGCGTCATCCTCGTCAACTCTAACCCCGCCACGATCATGACCGACCCGGACATGGCCGACGCAACTTACATTGAGCCGATCACCCCCGAGATCGTCGCCAAAATCATCGAGAAAGAACGCCCCGACGCGCTGCTGCCCACAATGGGCGGCCAGACCGGCCTCAACACCTCGCTTGCGCTGGAAGAAATGGGGGTGCTCGACAAGTTCGGCGTCGAGATGATCGGCGCCAAACGCGACGCGATCGAGATGGCCGAGGACCGAAAGCTCTTCCGCGAAGCCATGGACCGTCTCGGCATCGAAAACCCGCGCGCCACTATCGCCAATACGATGGAAGAATGCATGGCCGCGCTCGAAGATATCGGCCTGCCCGCCATCATCCGTCCCGCCTTCACCCTTGGCGGCACCGGCGGCGGCGTGGCCTACAACCGCGACGATTACGAATACTACTGCAAATCCGGCCTCGACGCCTCCCCGGTCAATCAAATCCTGATCGACGAGTCCCTTTTGGGCTGGAAAGAATACGAAATGGAGGTCGTCCGCGACCGCGCCGACAACGCCATTATCGTCTGCTCCATCGAAAACGTGGACCCTATGGGCGTCCATACCGGCGACAGCATCACCGTGGCCCCAGCCCTGACGCTGACCGACAAGGAATACCAGGTCATGCGCAACCACTCCATCGCGGTACTGCGCGAAATCGGGGTGGAGACCGGCGGCTCTAATGTGCAATGGGCCGTGAACCCCGCCGATGGCCGCATGGTGGTGATCGAGATGAACCCGCGCGTCTCCCGCTCCTCCGCGCTCGCCTCCAAGGCCACCGGCTTCCCGATCGCCAAGATCGCCGCCAAGCTCGCCGTGGGCTACACGCTCGATGAGCTCGACAATGATATCACCAAAGTCACGCCTGCCTCGTTCGAGCCGACCATCGACTACGTCGTCACCAAAATCCCGCGTTTCGCCTTTGAGAAATTCCCCGGTTCCGAGCCGTACCTGACCACCGCCATGAAATCCGTGGGGGAGGCCATGTCCATCGGCCGCACAATCCATGAAAGCATGCAAAAGGCGCTCGCCTCCATGGAAACCGGCCTCACTGGCTTTGACGAGGTCGCGCTCGACGGCATGCCAGGCCCCGACGCGGTCAAATGGGAAGACACCACAGACGATATCATCCCGCGCATCGTAGTCGGCAAGGACGCCACCGCGCAGGAAGCCATCGACAAGACCCTCACCCGCGCGCTCGCCCAGCAAACCCCCGACCGGCTCCGCGTCATCGCCCACGCCATGCGCTTCGGTTTCTCCAACGATGAGATCAACGAGATCACCGCCTTTGATCCCTGGTTCCTCGCCCGCATCCGCGAAATCATCGCCAAGGAGGCGGAGATCGCCCGCGACGGGCTCCCCATGACGGAAGAGGGCCTGCGCGCGCTCAAAATGCTGGGCTTTTCTGATGCCCGCCTCGCCCGCCTCACAGGCCGCAACGAGACAGACGTGCGCAAATCCCGCCTCAACCTCGGCGTCAAAGCCTGCTTCAAGCGCATCGACACCTGCGCCGCCGAGTTCGAGGCGCAAACCCCCTACATGTACTCCACCTATGAGGCCCCGATGATGGGGGAGGTCGAGTGCGAGGCCCGCCCGACTGACAAGAAAAAGGTCGTCATCCTCGGCGGCGGGCCCAACCGCATCGGGCAAGGGATCGAGTTCGACTATTGCTGCGTCCACGCCTGCTACGCGCTGACCAAGGCGGGCTATGAGACGATCATGATCAACTGCAACCCGGAGACGGTCTCCACCGATTACGACACCTCGGACCGGTTGTATTTCGAGCCGCTCAGCTTCGAACACGTCATGGAAATCCTGCGCGTTGAGCAGGAAAACGGCACGCTCCACGGCGTCATCGTCCAATTCGGCGGCCAGACCCCGCTGAAAATCGCCCAAGCCCTCAATGACGAGGGAATCCCAATCCTCGGCACCACGCCCGACGCGATTGACCTGGCCGAGGACCGCGAACGCTTCCAGCAGCTTGTCCAGTCCCTGAACCTCAAGCAGCCGCATAACGCGCTCGCCCATTCCGACGCGGAGGCCTTTGAAAAGGCCGCTGAAATCGGCTTCCCGCTGGTCATCCGCCCCTCTTACGTGCTGGGCGGCCGCGCCATGGAGATCGTGCGCGATCAGGCGCAGCTGGAGCGCTACATTTCCGAGGCCGTGGTCGTCTCCGGCGACAGCCCGGTGCTGCTCGACAGCTACCTCTCCGGCGCGACCGAGCTCGATGTCGACGCGCTCTCCGACGGCGAGACCGTCCATGTCGCGGGCATCATGCAGCATATCGAGGAGGCGGGCGTGCATTCCGGCGACAGCGCCTGCTCCCTGCCGCCCTACTCCCTCTCCAACGCCACGATCACCGAAATCCGTCGCCAGACGGAGGCGCTCGCGAAGGCCCTGAACGTCGTCGGCCTGATGAACGTTCAATTCGCAATAAAAGGCGATGACATCTACTTGATCGAGGTGAACCCACGTGCCTCGCGCACCGTGCCTTTCGTCGCCAAAGCCATCGGCTCCCCCATCGCCGCCATCGCGGCTCAGGTCATGGCCGGCGCCAAGCTCACCGATTTCACCCTGATCGACCCGATGATCGACCATTTCGCGGTGAAAGAAGCCGTCCTCCCCTTCGCCCGCTTCCCCGGCGTCGACACGATCCTCGGCCCCGAAATGCGCTCCACGGGGGAGGTCATGGGCTCCGACCCCACCTTCGCCGGCGCCTTCCTCAAGGCCCAAATGGGCGCGGGGACCGAGCTGCCAACGGACGGCGCGGGCAAGGTCTTCATCTCCATCCGGAACGAGGACAAGACCGACGCCATGATGCAGGCCGTCCAGACCGTCGCCGGTCTCGGCCACAAACTCCTCGCCACACGTGGCACCGCCAAATGGCTGAAAGCGGCCGGGCTGGAGGTCGAGGTGGTCAACAAAGTCTACGAAGGCCGCCCCGATGTCACCGACCAGCTCAAAGACGGGCTGATCTCCCTCGTCTTCAACACCACCGAAGGCGCCCAGGCCGTCGAGGATTCCAAATCCATCCGCTCCATCGCCCTCTACGACAAAATCCCCTACTACACGACCGCCGCCGGGTCGCAGGCAGCAGCTCAGGCCATGCAGGCACGGGTTGAAGGGGATGTCGGTGTTATGGCGTTGCAGGTTTAACCGATTTCTAAGTCATAGAACTCGAGCGGTATTTTTTCGAAGTCATCCAGCATGTATAAATCGGCCGGAAAAAACTGCATGTCTGAATCTAAAATATTAAAGTATTGGGTGACTAGTGTTTCGGCCCCATTAGCCAAGCAGTTGAGCACGTACTCGCTACAAGTAGCGGCCTTGTCTAGATCGACTATTCGTCTGGTAGCTTGCACAGGCAGATAATTCGAAAGGGCAGTAGTGGCAGCATGTGCGACCGACCTAACTGAATATTTTTGAGGTGCAAGAGTTTGTTCCAAAAGTGCACGTCTCGCTAGCGCAAACCGCCGCTCATAATAGATTGGCGATTTGTGGCGCAGAACTAGGCATTCGATCTGCTCGCTCCGTTTAAAGGCGAGATGACCGGTTCGTACCCCGCTAGACGGCCCATTCCACGGCCTAGACTCAAGAACATGAAGACTGCCCACATATAGCATTGCGTGTGTCCACTTAGAGGCATCTGGCGGCCTCTCGTGTTCAACTTGAGCGCGTTCTACAAGTTTATGTGCTCCGCCATAGTACACGACGCTACTTGAAACGAGGAGCGAAAAGGATTCGAATTGAAGCTT
>JAPORH010000163.1 GCA_026710325.1 Litoreibacter sp.
GAGGGAAACGAGGGCGGTTGCGATGATGGTTTTCATTGTCTTTCTCCAGTTTGTGATGCCCCGGATATGTGATGCTTGGGGCGTTGTGTGTGCGGCGTCGTTGCCGTTTGATGAGATGAATATGCGCCTTGCTGTCGCGCATCTCAACACACCAAATCACGAAATATACCGAATTTCTGCGCATTCACGCACATACAGATCCGCAGCTCAGCCCACACCCTCACGCCTGCGTGAAAACCCCATCACAACGCGTGAGATCAATGAAACACGGACCTGAATCGCACCGCCCACATCTTCATTGCTTCACAAATATCCCGGGGGAGGGCGCAGCCCGGGGGCAGAGCCCCAAAAACAAAAAGGCACAGACTTGGGCCTAGGAAAGAAACCCCTAGCTGATGCGGAACGCTTCGCTAAGCGCAAACTAAAACCGCTCGGCCCTCAATATCTTCGCATCTGTGATGTTCACCACCCCGATATGGCGTTCCAGAACAGGCAGGATCACATCAAGCAGGACATCGAGACGCTCTGGTTTGATCAAACAAACCACCGCAGACATACCTTCAGCCCGGCTAATTTGCCCTTGGCGGCTCCATTGTCCTGACCGACCCGAGCCGCCCCGAACAGGCAGAACCGAAAAGCCGCTCACGCCATTTTCAATCAATAGATCAGTCAGGCGCTTCTCCATGATTTGTTCGATCATGATCTCGATGCGCTTTGCGTCATGCATCTCCATATCAGCCTCCGATAACTGCGCTGGCGAGCGCGACATAAAGTGGAATACCTAGGGTCAGGTTGAACGGGAAGGTCACGCCCAAAGACAAGGTGAGGTAAATTGCAGGGTTGGCCTCTGGCAATGCGACGCGCATCGCCGCAGGCACCGCGATATAGGAAGCCGAGGCTGACAGCACCATCATCAGGGCAGCGCCACCGACCGACAAACCTAAAAGCCATGCTGAAGCTAAGCCCAAAGACGCACCGATCAAAGGCATTACGACACCGAAAACGATGGCACGTCCCGAAACCGCTCCGCCGGCGCGCGCCAGCCCGCGTCCAGCAACCAATCCCATATCGAGAAGAAAAAGGCACAACACGCCTTTGAACGGGTCGGTGATGAAGGGAGAGATCTCTGCCAGCCCCTCCTTGCCCGTGATCCAACCAATGGCAAAAGAGCCGATCAAAAGCACAATTGAGCCGTTGAGCATGATCTCTCTCATAAGCCCAGCATCCATGCCCCGCGCCTCGCCGCCTCCTTTGACCGAAATGAGCCAAAGCGCAGATATGATCGCTGGCGCTTCCATCGCCGCGGCAACAGCAACCATATATCCCTCAAACCCGATCCCTTGGGCTTCAAGGATCGAACTGCCCGCAACGAAAGTTACGATCGAGATGGAGCCATAATGTGCAGCCACGGCTGCAGCGTCCAAAACACTCAGCCTTGTGATCGTACGCAAAAGCCCGAAGGCAATGATCGGCAACAAGAAAGACAGCATGACGCCGACGACGAGTGAGGCGATCAACTGCCCGTCTACTCCGTGATCGGCGATGCTCGCACCGCCTTTGAAACCAATCGCAAAAAGCAGGTAAAGCGACATCCCCTTCGCGACCGCTTCAGGAAAGTTTAGATCGGACTTCGCCAAGGCAGCAGCAACCCCCAAGGCAAAGCTCAGAATAATTGGTGAAAGCAGGTTTTGCGCCGCCAAAGAAAGGATCGTGTCCAACGCAGGCCCCCCCAATAAGGTCTTGTTGTCGATCAGATATACCGCGCTCGGACTGTACCGCAAGCCAAAGCGGTTGCGTCCAGACTTGTTAAAATTTCAATGCTTGCGTCGCGCCAAGCTGCACGATTTTGAACCCTGTCCGCCGGGGAATGCCGGATTGACAGTTTCATGGGGCCGGTAAATTTTTAGCGAAACTCTTGGCTGCGTTGAACTCTTGTTAGGAAATCAACTCTATCCCGAGCCCAAATCTGTGTTTGGAAGGGTACACCAAGTGTCAAATCTGATGTCGTCTGTCTTTGGAAATACGTCATTGAGCAAGATCATCGCGCTCAGCTTTGCATTTTGCTGTTTGGTGTTTGTCGGCTTGGGTATCTATTCTGTTCGCAACGTCATCGTGCTTGACCGGCTCGCACATAGTTATGAGCAAAAAGCGAACACAAGAGTGGCTATGAACGCGGACATTGAAGACCTTTTCGAAGCGCGCATGGCCAACTGGCAATTCAGAGCCACCAACGACCCCGCCTATCACCAGGTTGTTCTAAGCAATATTGACGAGATCTTGAACGAAAGCCCAATGGATGCATTCCTGGGACAAGACCCTACCCTGGATGAGGCGGTCACCTCGAAAAAAGAAAATTTGAGACAGTACCGTAGCGCATATGAAGACCTTGCTGCGGAGGCAGCGCGCTTAGAGGCTGTGGTCGCTGAAGCTGAAACCCTTGGCCCAGAGGCGCGTGTGCTGATCACACAGATACGCGAATCAGCCGTTTCCGACTTCGAAATGAATATCGCAAACCAGGCTGGCATCGTTCAAGAAAGCCTACTGCTCGGGCGGTACTACCTTGCAAAATATGTCGACACATCAGACCCTGATCACTTGGACAATGCCATTGGTTATTTTGATCAGTCGAGCCGGGATGTTGGTGGCTTAGAAACAGCCCGGACCACAGCCGACCGCCAACAACTGGCAACAGAAGCGCGCGCGAAACTCAACCGCATCGTCGAAATCTTACCTAGTTTGGCCGAGTCTCGGACAAAAATAGACTCGATCGCGACAAACATACTCGACCGCGTTGGTGGTACTGTCACGAGCGATGCTGAGACATTACTCGACGACATCACAGTTGATCAACGCGCGGTTGAAGTTGAGATGAACGCTATTTTTGGCGAGGCTAAGATGTTGCTCTCTGTCGTTGTTGTGATTTCGACTATTGCCGTTGTTGCGATCGCGGTGGTCATTTCAAACTACGTGCGCACAAAATTTGGTGCGCTGGTCGAGACAACCGAAAAACTGTCCGAAGGCAACCTGGACGTCGAGATTGTAGACGCAGAAAAAGCCAGTGAATTTGGTCGGTTGGCAAAGGCACTTCAAGTATTCCGTGCTGGCGAAACCGAGCGCAGAGAACAGGCGCAACGCGCAGCAGAGCAGCAAGAAGAGACATCAAATATCGTTGCAAAATTGAGCGCCGGACTTGAGCATTTGTCAGCTGGAGACCTTACAACGCGCATTCACGGAGAGTTCCATGGCGAGTTTAACGTGCTCAAAGACAACTTTAACAACTCTCTCGATCAGCTGCAGTCGATCTTGAAAGAAGTCGTCACAACGTCGCAGGCAATTTCAGCGGGCTCTGACGGTCTTGCAAGCGCCGCAACTGACTTGGCAACGCGAACCGAACAACAAGCTGCGTCGCTGGCAGAAACGACGGTCACAGTCACACAAATTAAGGAGTCTGTCGATGGGACCGCTAATCGGGTTGAAAGCGCCAATGAAATGGTAGGTGCAACCCGGAAGCTCGCCGAAGACGGAGAGAACATCGTTCAAAAAACAGTCGAAGCCATGCAAGAAATTGAGAAAGGTTCAAACGAGATATCTCAGATTATCGGTACGATCGATGATATTGCGTTTCAAACAAACTTGCTGGCGCTGAATGCCGGAGTTGAAGCCGCACGCGCAGGCGATGCTGGCCGTGGTTTTGCTGTCGTCGCGTCTGAAGTGCGCGCACTCGCGCAGCGCGCGGGTGATGCAGCGAAAGAGATCAAGGATTTGATCGAAACAAGTCAGAAAAACGTCGCGGGTGGAGCGAAGCTTTCTTCAAGCGCAAGCGAGGCACTTCGCAAAATTAATGAACAAGTCCAGAGCGTAAGTGAAACTGTTTCTGAGATTGATCAGGCGACACGTGCACAAGCGACGGGCGTGACAGAAATCAATGCCTCCATGACTGACCTTGACCGGCTAACCCAGCAAAATGCCGCTATGGTTGAAGAAACCACCGCCGCCTCCGTTGAATTGAAATCTGACGTTTCAGATTTGAGAAACAGGGCCTCCATCTTCAAGATCGAGAGTTCTGGAAACAACGGAAACTACTTCGAGATGGCTTCGTGACGAACCGAACAACTGGCTCGGAAAAAGCATAGAGGTTTAAACATCGGAGGATTGACGCGTCCGAATTGAGAGAACGGTTTTTCTAAGAAACATCCAACCAAATCAATCAATGCGCGGAAAGCCTGTAAGCCGGATTCTGTCTGAGGAATGAACCTCAGGATGGCTATTCATCTCGAAGCGTCGTCGCCGATGCTCCTCTAGCCGCCAACCCGAACCATCTCGGGCTGAAAAGGCCCTGGCTTGCGCCGCGAGGTTCCTATTTGGCGTTGCTCCCGGTGGGGCTTGCCTCGCCACGACCGTTTCCGGCCGCGCGGTGCGCTCTTACCGCACCGTTTCACCATCACCTTCGTAGACGAAGGCAGTCTATTCTCTGTGGCGCTTTCCCTGGGGTTGCCCCCGCCGGGCGTTACCCGGCACCGTTTTTTCATGGAGTCCGGACTTTCCTAAGCGCTTTAATTTGGAAAGGCCTATACCCTTGCGAAGCAGTAGTTGGCACCGAGTCGCGAAGGATTATGGCCCGTCAAATAAAGCGCCTCAGCCATCCAGCCTTCCGCGCAAAGCTCCTCTAGCTCGCAGTAGTTAACCGATCAATAGAAAACCGCTCAGCCAGGTCGACAGCCAAACCAGCATCGACTTCGTCCAATGGCCCCGAAAAGCCATGGCGGAAGCGAAGCCTAAAACTCTGAAGTCGCGTTAGGTCATCCACCAAGGGGCTATAACCGAACGCGCATGCCGCTTCTTGAAAATCCTCAATTCGAGCATGACGCAAATTTGGCCAGATCGCTAAATTTTCCTGCGCCAAACGTTGCCAGTCAAAACGCGGTCCCGGATCGATCTTTCGTCCTGGTGCCAGGTCCGAATGCGCAATGACGCGATGTGGTGGTATATCCCAACGTTCCAAAATAGCGGCCAGAAGGTCCTCAAGGGCATTCATGAGCTTATTGGCGAAAGGCGAGAATCCGTCATTCGCAAGCTCAATTCCAATCGAATGCGAATTTACATCTGTAACGTTCCCCCAAGACCCAACACCCGCATGCCAGGCGCGCATGTTTTCATCGACAAGTGAATGAACTTGCCCAGTTTCAGAAATAAGGTAATGCGCCGAGACTTCGGTTTCGGGATTGCACAGCGTTCGGCACGCGGCACCTGCGTCTACCATTGCGGTGTAGTGCAAAACAACGAAATCGGGTTTGCCGCCATGCTTGCGTTCCCCAAAGTTTGGGGAGGGGTGGCTCAGTTTCTGCACGCTATCCTTGTACAAGCGAGCGGTATTTCGCGGGGTTCCATCCACACGCATATCCGTCACCGTCTGGGTCTAGCCGCAACTTATCACGCTCCGGCCCCCCTGCTTTCAAAAAGGCATCCTGCGCAAGATCAGTCGACGGGTATCGCGCGCAGTTCTCAGCCGTTTTCCCGCGCCCAAAAGGCGATCTGCGATAGGTTTTCTGTCCGACCGGATGGCTGACTTGCAGCGCAAATTCTATAGGTGTCGGCGCTCCGCCGCCCGGCCGCGACGGAACGTTCGTTGGCGCGACGACTTTGTATTGTCCTTGTTGCTGCTGACGTCGCGCCGCATCTGAAGCGATCGTTTGGCGCTGCGACACTGCAGCAAAATCCTGCTCATCGGAAATACCCGGATTGCTTTGTGGCGACGACGGCGCAGCCAGGCCTCCCTGCCCTATTGCAGCGACAGCTGCTGCGGCCAACCGTTCGTTTTCTGTGGTAGCTGGGGCGGCTTGCCCCTGAGACGCCGGTGCATTTATCCCTGCGAGCTCCAAGTCGCGTGCTTGCCTTTGCTCGATATACTGGTCGTAGCTACCGAAACCAACGCCCGGCGCCGTATCATCCGGTATAGGCGCAGAGCATGCTGCCAAACCACAGCAAATTAGAAAAGAAATTGCGCGCATAGCGCTG
Organism: Litoreibacter sp.; assembly: GCA_026710325.1. Taxonomy (GTDB): domain Bacteria; phylum Pseudomonadota; class Alphaproteobacteria; order Rhodobacterales; family Rhodobacteraceae; genus Litoreibacter. Next base: position 6,016 of record JAPORH010000163.1, read on the forward strand.
CCCTCGCTCATGATCAGCGCTCTTTCAGGCGCCCTTAGCCACTCCTTACCACCATTTGTTAGGTTTTTCCACAAAACCAGCGGCGCGCTCCAGGACAAAGGCGTGATTAAGCAAATCTGCTTCCTCCCATGGGCGGCCAATCAGTTGCAGACCGAGAGGAAGCCCTTGTTTGTCCAGCCCAGCCGGCACGGCGATCCCAGGAAGCCCCGCAAGGTTCACCGTGACGGTAAACACATCGTTAAGATACATCTGAACCGGATCGGCATCTGCCATTTCGCCCAATCCAAAAGCGGCAGACGGGGTGGCAGGTGTCAGGATCGCATCCACGCCTTGCGCGAACACATCCTCAAAGTCCTTTTTGATCAGCGTTCGCACTTTGCGAGCGCGGTTGTAGTAGGCGTCATAGAACCCCGCGCTCAAGACATAGGTCCCGATCATGACGCGCCGCTGCACCTCAGGGCCGAACCCTTCGGCCCGGGTCTTTTCGTACATCTCCGTAATGCCGTCGCCTTGGCTCAAGCCTGCGCGATGGCCAAAACGCATGCCATCATAGCGGGCGAGGTTGGAAGAGGCCTCGGCCGGTGCCACGACGTAGTAAGCCGGGAGCGCGTATTTTGTGTGCGGCAAAGAGATATCGACAATCTCGGCACCGGCATCCTTCATCATTTCGATCCCTTTGGTCCAAAGGTCCTCGATCTCTTGCGGCATGCCGTCGAGGCGGTATTCCTTGGGGATACCTATCTTTTTGCCGCGGATATCACCGGTCAAAGCGGCCTCGAAATTGGGGACTGCCAATTCGGCAGACGTGGAATCCTTGGGATCATGCCCAGACATGGCCTCGAGCATGATCGCCGCATCGCGCACTGACTTGGTCATCGGCCCCGCTTGATCAAGCGAGGAGGCAAAGGCGACGATCCCCCAGCGAGAGCAGCGCCCATAGGTGGGCTTCAACCCGGTGATACCAGTGAAGGCGGCAGGTTGGCGGATCGACCCGCCTGTATCTGTTCCGGTCGCGGCCAAACATAGGTCAGCCGCCACGGCGGAAGAGGAGCCGCCAGAAGAGCCGCCCGGCGTTAAGTTTCGGTCATCAATTTTCCATGGGTTCACGACATCGCCGTAGCATGACGTCTCGTTTGAAGACCCCATAGCGAATTGATCCATGTTGAGCTTGCCCAACATGACCGCACCCGCATCCCAAAGCTGCCCAGTGATGGTGCTTTCATATTCAGGTTTGAACCCTTTCAGAATGTCCGAGGCGGCTTGGCTCGCGACGCCTTTGGTGCAAAACAAATCCTTTATGCCCAAGGGTACGCCACACATATCAGGCGCATCGCCCGCTTTGATCCGCGCATCCGCGGCCTCGGCTTGCGACAAAGCGATCTCAGGCGTGTTGTGAACAAAGGCATTTAGCGCGGAGGCGCCTTCGATTTCTGCCAGACAGTCTTTGGTTATCTCGACGGCGGTAAAATCGCCCGAGCGCATCCCGTCCCGCGCCTCGGCAATCGTCAGTTTGGACAGCTCAGCCATTATTCAACCACCTTTGGAACCGCAAAAAACCCTTCGCGCGCATCGGGCGCGTTCGCCAGAACCGCCCCCTGCTGGTTGCCGTCAGTGACAACGTCTTCGCGCCGCTTCAGTCGTTGTGGTGTAACCGATGTCATCGGCTCCACGCCGTCCACATCCACCTCATTGAGTTGCTCCATAAAGTCCAAAATACCGTTCAATTCGTCAGCCAGCTTGGGCAGGTCTTCCTCGGGCACAGCGATGCGAGCAAGCTTTGCCACGCGGCCAGCGGTTTTAGTGTCAATGGACATGAAAACTCTCCGTAAATCTTGGCCCCGTTTAGCGCTCCCCCCGTCCCGCATCAAGCGCAACCGCGCCCAAAGATTGCGGAAGGCCTTGGCGGAGCGCGAAGGAGCTGATTATCTGGCTAAAGACGCGAAAATTGGAGCAATAGCTATGCAGATCACCTGGCTTGGACATGCGAGTTTTCGATTGGAGTTGGGGGAGCAGGTTTTGCTGATCGACCCATGGCTGATTGGAAATCCCAGTTTTCCGGACGAACGGCGCGAAGAGGCGATCGCAGGGGCGACAGCTATTTTACTGACCCACGGGCATTTCGATCATGCCGCAGACATTCGCGACATCGCAGAGCAGACCAATGCACCAATTTACGCAATGGTCGAACTCGCTGGTATTTTTGAGGATAGCGGACTGGCGGCAACAGGATTTAACTATGGTGGCACGGTTGCTATCGGCGATGTTCAGGTCACGATGGTAAAGGCCAACCATTCCTCCTGCTACAACCTTGGCAGCAAATACATCTACGCGGGTGGGCCCGCCGGGTTCATGATCACGCATGCGGGGCGCACAATTTACCTGTCTGGCGACACCGACATCATGGCTGACATGGAATGGATGGGGGAGCTGCATAAGCCGGAAATTGGCATCCTATGTGCCGGCGGGCATTTCACAATGGATATGGCACGCGCCGCATATGCCGCGAAAAAGTACTTTAATTTCAAAACAGTGATCCCGTGCCACTACAAAACCTTTCCGCTGCTCGAACAATCGGCTGATGCCTTGAAAGCGGGGTTGCCGGGCGTCGATGTTCTGACGCCCGACGTGATGGAAATTCTGACCCTCTGATCAGAAATGGATCAGGTCCCTGTAGGTGACGTGCGCCAAATGGTAGTACGGATCACGTCTCAAAACAGGGTCAAGCCCGACATCTTTCCGTAAATTCTCGGGGACGTTATCGATATGCAGCTGGCCGCCAATATGGGGGCCAGCGGTGCTATCAGGGGGCCTGCTGCGCTTGAGGATCCTACCGCCTATCGCCAGGACGACTGGCAGAAGACCGTGGCTTTTGACAAGTGCATCGATTGCCTCGGACGGGCTTGGCCCACGCTTCAATGGAAGTGCATTCATTTTTGATACCTATCCAGCGGACTTCCCCACTGGTCCTTTTACTTTGATGTGAAAAAACCTTTGGCGGAACAACGGGCACAAAAATGCCGGGGTCGTTTTGGCTTAGGGTTTTGGTTGAAGGATCAGCCGTCTTTGGCTGAAGGGCGACGCGTTAGGCTTGAAAGCCCATATACGGGGAGGCGATTTGGCCTCCCGCGTGCACACGGGTTTGGCGCGATTGAACGAATAATGCGGTCATGTAACGCCTCCCTTGGTTTGTGCTGCGTCTGATTGGTTCATACAGCCAAAGCTGATTCTGTCAAAGGCCTTTGCCCTACGCGCGCTAGTCTGCGCGTTTTGCCGCGAAAAAACTTTTCAACAAAGCCGCGCAGTCGTCTTCTGCAATACCGTCATACACCTCGGGCTTATGATGGGTTTGTGCCTGCTGAAAGACACGTGCCCCTTGAAGCACCCCCCCCGATTTTGGATCGCTCGCGCCAAAGTAAAGCCGCGCGATCCGCGCCTGCGAAATCAGGCTTGCACACATCGAACAAGGCTCAAGCGTCACGTATAAAGAGCAGCCGGTAAGACGTTCAGAATTCAGATTTCTACAAGCCTCACGAATGGCGAGCACTTCGGCATGGGCAGACGGATCACGATCCTCCATCACGCGATTGCCGGCACGCGCCAGTACTGCGCCATCCGCGCCAATGATGACCGCGCCGACCGGCACCTCCCCGCGCTTGCCCGCCAAACGCGCTTCTTCCAGCGCGAGTTCCATATAGGAGGTAAATTCCATATACTTCCCTAAACATATCAATAGCTTGCAGACAAGCCTTTCCCTCTTCGTGCGCCCACGCTACACCCACCACATGACAGAGAACACGCCCCAAGGTGACCGTATTGCTAAGGTCCTCGCCCGCGCTGGCATCGCGTCGCGCCGCGGCGCAGAGGCATTGATCGAGGCCGGCCGCATCACAGTGAACGGGAAAACAATCACCAGCCCGGCGCTCAACGTCACCGCTAAAGACAAGATCACCTTTGATGGCAAACTTGTCGGCGCACCGGATGAGCCACGCCTCTGGCTATACCACAAACCGACCGGTCTTGTGACAACGGAGCGGGACGAGAAAGGCCGCGCCACCGTTTTTGCCGCCCTGCCCGACACGATGCCGCGCGTGGTAAGTGTTGGCAGACTCGACATAAATTCCGAAGGTTTACTGCTGCTGACCAATGATGGCGGCATCAAGCGCCGCCTTGAGCTGCCCTCAACAGGGTGGCTCAGAAAATACCGTGTCCGCGTCAACGGTGCGCCTGAGGACGCCACGTTCGAGCCACTTCGCAAAGGGATCACGGCTGACGGCGAACGGTTCCAGCCCATGGATGTGACCCTAGACCGGCAACAAGGCGCAAACGCTTGGCTCACCGTCGGTTTGCGGGAGGGAAAAAACCGCGAAATCCGCCGCGCTATGGGGGAGATCGGCCTTAAGGTGAATCGGCTGATCCGGGTCAGCTACGGCCCGTTTCGCCTCAACGACCTCAAACCCGGCGAGGTTGAGGAAGTGAAAGTGCGCGTGCTACGCGACCAGCTTGGTATTGCGCCGGAAGGTTCAAAACCGCGCCCAAAGAAACGCCCCACCCAAAGACGACGAAACGCGCCACCCGCGAAGAGCAAACGCTAAGCTAAACCTCTGCTCGGTCGAACTTCTGGTAAGACGCGCCGCGACCCCTTATATATCAAAGACGGGTGTAGATCAGGGGCTTGGATGTCTTTCGCAGCGATACAGAAAATTGCCTATGGCATGCTCATTCTGCTCGTCTTGATGGCTGGGCTGGGGTTGGTCTGATGGCGCAACGCTATGGGGGCGAATTCAGCCCTGATGCAAAACCTAAGTCGAATTCCACTTTGCGGCGTGCAAAACCTCAAAAGGGTCGCGCGCGGGCATCGATTTTGGGGGTTGCTGCTCTTCCAATTCTGGTAACGGCCTTCAGTGGTGGCCCAACCAAGCTGGCACTTCATATTGCGGCCTTCGCGCTCATTGCGCTTGAGGCGTGGATGACGAAAGAGGGCCTGGAGGCGGAAGAAGCTTATGAGGCGCGGCTCATCTCCCGCCGCCCGGCCATCCCGCGCAAACTATTTGGTGCCATTTTGACAGGGCTCGGCATCGGGGCCGTGACGTTCGACACCAGCTTGATTAACGGAGTGCTTTACGGGCTCATCGCATTTGGTCTGCACTTGGCGGCCTTTGGGCTCGACCCCACAAAGAACAAGGTCGCAGAGGGCGTAGACGACTTCCAAAACGCCCGCGTCGCAAAAGCCGTGGATGAGGGCGAAAAGCACCTCAAAAACATGCGCGAGTTGGTTCTTGAGACGCGCGATCGTGCCTTGATCGCCCGTGTAGATGTTTTCCAGTCGACCGCGCGTGAGATGTTTCGCACCGTTGAGAATGACCCGCGCGACCTCAGCTCCTCACGCCGCTATCTGGGCCTTTATCTTCAGGGCGCGCGCGATGCGACGAAGCAGTATGTCGACCTGACCAGGCGGGTGGAAAACAGCGAAGGCAAGGCGTCTTATCTTGCATTGCTGGATGATCTGGAGGCAAATTTCACCGCGAAGACAGAGACGCTTTTGACCAATAACAAAGACGCATTGACGATTGAGATTGACGTGTTGCGGGAACGGCTGCAGCGCGAAGGGATTGAGCCCCGCTAGGAGGAAAAGATGACCGAAACAGTTCGCGAGAAGGCGCAAGCCGCATTGGCCCAAGTGGAGGAGGTCAACGCCGTGATCCTGCCTGAGCCCAGCACCGAGCTTGTTCCGCTCGAAAAAGCTGAAGCACCCGTGGCCGCAGAAATCCGCAAGCGCATGGATGAGGTCGACATCACCGACACCAACTCGATCGTGTCTTTTGGCTCGAAGGCGCAAGCCGGCTTGCAGGAAATCAGCCAATCCATGTTGGCTGACGTCAAAAACAAAGACGTTGGCCCGGCTGGAAATTCGTTGCGCGACATCGTCTCCACCATCCGCGGGTTTTCGGTGTCCGAGTTGAACCCGAACCGCAAGCTGTCTTGGTGGGAGAAGCTGATTGGCAAAGCGAAACCCGCTGCGATGTTCATGGCGAAATATGAAGACGTACAAAGCCAGATCGACAAGATCACCGGCGATCTCGAAAGCCATGAGATGACCCTGCTAAAGGACATCAAATCGCTCGATATTCTTTATGCAAGGACCTTGGACTTCTATGAAGAACTCGCTCTCTATATCACCGCTGGTGAAGAAAAGGTCGTCGAGCTCGACATGAACGACATCCCCGAGCTTGAAGCCGAGCTTGAAGAAACCCCGGAAGAGAAAAAGGTCATGAAAGCGCAGGAACTCCGCGATCTACGCGCCGCGCGTGATGACCTGGAGCGTCGCGTGCACGACATGAAACTGACCCGTCAGGTCACAATGCAATCCCTGCCCTCGATCCGACTGGTGCAGGAGAATGACAAATCGCTCGTCACCAAGATCAACTCCACCCTCGTCAACACCGTACCGTTGTGGGAGACGCAGCTGGCGCAAGCCCTGACCATCCAGCGCTCCGCTGAGGCAGCAGAGGCCGTGCGCGATGCCAATGATCTGACCAATGAGTTGCTCAAGGCGAACGCAGAAAACCTACGCATGGCCAATAAATCGATCCGTGAAGAGATGGAACGCGGCGTGTTTGATATCGAGGCCGTGCAAAAGGCCAATGACGATCTGGTCGCGACCATCAATGAAAGCCTTGAGATCGCTGATGAAGGCAAGCGCAAACGTGCTGAAGCCGAAGAGAAGCTGGGTCAGATGGAAGCAGAGCTGCGTGACACGCTCGCATCCGCCTCCGCACGCGGGACCGCGCAAGGTCATGCAATCGGGGAAAGCGCTAGCTGATTTGTACTGTCGTGGGCAATATCTCAGCCTCGCAATAGCTGGGCTTCTTGCGCTTGGGGGCTGCATCGCCGCCCCTACCAGCCCGCGCCCTGAACAACGCGCGCCGGTTGTTCAGCCCAAACCAATCGAACCCTCCGCCGAGAACAAAGCCCTGGCGTCCTACTATGCCTCTGTTCAGCAAAACCTGCTCACACAAGGGCTTTTGCGCATAGATGGTGGTGGGCCAGATACTCCTTTTTCAAAACGCGACATCGTCAATAATTTCATCAAGATCGGCGTGTTTAGCGAATTTGATTTTGTCGATGGCACGTTTCAAGGGCGCGGCGGAGAAAGCGTTGTGCGTCGCTACAGCGAACCGGTGCGCCTTATGCTCGACTTTGCGCCAGCCATAACTGAGGCCAATCGCTCCGAGATCACTTCAACGACCCAGCAATATCTCGGTCGTCTTGCAAGCGTCACAAACCATCCAATCCGCCTTGATCAAAAGGACCCGAACTTTTTAGTCGCGATCCTCGATATCGACAGCATGAAAACATACGTGCCAAAGCTACAGGCCTTCGCACCTGGCCTGGAGGCATCTTTTGCGAAACGGATGCTGGCTTTGGATCGCCCGGACCATTGCGTCGTCTACACATTCAACGACCCGGCGACGCCTGCTAAGATTTACAAATCTGTAGCACTTATCAGAGCCGAGCACCCCAAGTTGTTGCGCGAGAAGTGCCTGCATGAGGAAATCGCGCAAGGGATGGGCCTGGTCAATGACAGCCCCCGCGCACGCCCGTCCATCTTTAACGACGATGACGAATTTGCCTATCTAACGAGCCATGACGAGCTTTTACTCAAGATACTCTATGACCCGCGCCTGCCCCTTGGCGCGACCCCGCAACAAGCCCGCCCAGTGGTGGAGGTCATCGCCTCCGAGCTGCTGGGCGGTGAGAGCTGACCCCAAAACCTGAGACGAGGACCCTATGGGCATTCTAGATTTTCTGACCGGCGAATTTATCGACGTCATCCATTGGACCGACGACACACGCGACACGATGGTGTGGCGTTTCGAGCGGGAGGGGCATGCGATCAAATACGGTGCCAAACTGACCGTGCGCGAGGGTCAGGCGGCCGTGTTCATCCATGAAGGCCAGCTGGCCGATGTGTTCACGCCCGGGCTCTATATGCTCGAAACAAACAACATGCCGATCCTGACCACGCTGAACCATTGGGACCACATGTTCCAAAGCCCGTTCAAATCGGAGATCTATTTCGTCAACACGACCCGGTTCAACGACCTGAAATGGGGCACCAAAAACCCGATCATGCTGCGTGACCCGGAGTTTGGACCATTGCGCTTGCGCGCTTTCGGGACTTATTCGACGCGCGTTTCGGACCCCGCCAAGTTCCTGACTGAGATCGTCGGCACGGATGGCGAGTTCACTATGGACGAGATCAGCTACCAGATCCGCAACATCATCGTGCAGGAATTCTCCCGCGTGATCGCGCAATCCGGCATCCCCGCCTTGGACATGGCGGCAAACACGGGCGATCTAGGAAAGCTTATCGCCTCCTCCATTTCGCCGATCGTTGCCGAATACGGGTTAACGATCCCAGAATTCTACATTGAAAACATATCACTACCGCCCGCTGTTGAAGAAGCCTTGGACAAAAGATCCTCTATGGGAATGCTGGGCGATCTTGGGAAATACACCCAGTTCTCTGCCGCCGAAGCTATGACTGCCGCGGCGAACAATCCGTCTGGCGGTGGAAGCGGTATGGGTGCGGGGCTTGGCGCGGGAATGGGCATGGCGATGGCCACTCAGATGGCCAACCAAATGCAAGGCGGCGGGCAAGGGCCATGGGGCGCGAGCCCAGCTGCCGCGCCACCGCCACCGCCGCCAGTCGAACATATCTGGCACATTGCCGAGAATGGCCAAACCAAGGGACCCTTCTCGAAAGCTGCTATGGGGCAAATGGCCAGCGATGGTTCGTTGACCCGTGAGACCCACGTCTGGACCGCAGGACAAGACGGATGGAAGAAAGCGGGAGAAGTGATCGAGCTGGCCCAGCTCTTTACCATTTTGCCACCACCACCACCGCCGCCAAGTTGACCGGTTTGTGAGCGCCGAACCACTGGCCAGTGACTGCGAAAACCTTACTTCGAACGGTATGAACCAACCCGCAGCATCATTGGCAACACAGTTTTATCAGCGCCTGCCCGCCCGCCGGACGGCGCTGAAATGGCTGCATTGGGGGATCATTCCCTTCTTCATCTGGTTCATATTTGCCGATCCGGATGCTTTGCGCCGCGCCGGAAAATGGGTGTTCCGCTTCCATTCTGTCATGGGTCTGATTTTTGTTACTTTGGCCCTGATTTGGAGCGCGATGTATTTGCGCCAAGGCCTCGCCTCTCGCCCAGGGCCGAAGCTGCCAGGCTGGGGGCGGACCTTTCATAAGGTCTTGCATCACAGCCTGATCTGGGGCCTGTTCCTCGTGGCCTTTGGCGGGTTTCTTCTTGGACTCACATCATCCGTGCTGCTTTGGGCGGGAGGCATCTTGCCGATCGCGCCGCCCATGGGCTGGCCGCGCGCCAATGATCTGGTGGGCATTTTCCATACCTATCAATTCTACGCGCTCGCCGCGCTTGTAGGTATTCACGCCTGCTTCCATATCTGGCGCCATATCCGCTTACGTGATAACGCTTTGCGCATCATGGCCCCTAAGGTTTTGCACAGGTTTCTTTAAGACATGAACGCCTCCGCACCCGCGCAGGAATACCGCTTTCCTTGCGACAATTGCGGCTCCGATTTGGAGTTCGACCCGGCCTCTGGCCTATTGAAATGCGGCCATTGCGGCAACACCGAAACTGTCGTGGAGGGGCGCGCGAGCTCTATCGAAGAGCTTGATTTCGACGCAGCGCTGCGCGGACGCCTGGCAGAAGCGGAGATGGAAGAAACTCGCGTCACGCAGTGCCCAAACTGCGCGGCGCAGGTGCAGTTCGACGCAGATATCCACGCCACCGAATGCCCCTTCTGCGCCACCCCTGTTGTCGCCGATACCGGAACGCATCGCCATATCAAGCCACGCGGCACACTGCCCTTTGCGCTGGATGAAAGACAGGCGCGCAAGGCTATGACCGAGTGGCTTGGAAGCCTTTGGTTCGCTCCGAACGGTTTGAAGGATTACGCTCGCAAGGGCCGCAAACTTGACGGCATTTATGTTCCTTACTGGACCTACGACGCGGCAACCCGCACCCGCTATACCGGGCAGCGCGGCATTGACTATCAAGAGCGTCGTACGGTCATGCGCGACGGTAAGAAAAAGACAATCATGGTCACGAAGACGCGTTGGAACAGCGTGTCCGGCCGGGTGGCGCGTGATTTTGACGATGTGTTGGTGCTCGGATCGACCTCTCTGCCCAAGAAATATACCGATGCGCTGCAACCATGGGACCTGACCCATTTGCGCCCCTACAGCCCGGAATATCTGGCAGGATTCCGGGCTGAAGCCTACACGGTCGAGCTGGACCAAGGCTTTACTGAGGCGCGTCAGATCATGGATCGTCGCATCACCCGCGACATCCGCTTCGATATTGGTGGCGACCGACAACGGATCCATAGCGCGGACACGCAGGTCTCAGATGTGACCTTCAAACATGTGCTCTTGCCCGTTTGGATGGCCGCCTATAAATACCGGGGCCGAACGTTCCGGTTCGTGGTCAATGGCCAAACCGGCGCGGTCCGTGGGGAAAGGCCCTTCTCCGCCATCAAAATTGCAATTGCGGTCGTGCTGGGGCTGATCCTGGCTGCGGCCATCGGATATGGAATGGCCTTACAACAATGATCTTATGCTGCGGCGAAGCCCTCATCGACATGCTCCCACGCGAAACCGAAGCCGGGGAACAAGCCTTCGCGCCATATGCTGGCGGCGCGGTATTTAACACAGCGATTGCATTGGGCCGGCTCGAGGCGAAACCAGGTTTCTTTTGCGGGCTGTCTCAGGATCTTTTTGGGCAATTGCTTGTGGATACGCTTGCGGCCTCCGACGTGTCGACTGACCTGGCCCCGCGTCCCGACCTGCCGACAACCCTCGCCTTCGTTAAACTTGAAGATGGTCATGCAACCTATTCATTTTACGATGAAAATACGGCCTTGAAATCGCTAAGAAAAGAGGCGCTGCCACCGCTCACAGATGGGGTCAAAGCCGTGTTCTTCGGCGGCATCTCTCTGGCGGAAGGCCCAAGCGCAGATGCCTTTGCCGCCCTCATGGCACGGGAGGCCGAGGCCCGTGTCACCATGATTGACCCCAATATTCGCCCCGGCTTCATCAAAGACCGTGAGGCCTATGTGGCACGCATCCTCGCCATGATGGCGCAGTCCGACATCGTAAAACTGAGTGACGAGGACTTGGCATGGCTCGAGGGCGATGGTGAGATCGCAACACTGGCGCAAGCGATTATCGCGCGCGGCACCAAGCTGGTTCTGATCACAGAAGGCTCCAAGGGGGCAACCGGTTACACGGCGACGCAAAGGGTCTTTGTTTCGTCCCAAAAGGTCGACGTCGTCGACACTGTCGGCGCGGGCGATACGTTCAATGCTGGCGTTCTGAGTGCTTTGCAAAAGGCAGGGTTGCTGACCAAACAGGCCATTGCCGAGTTGGACGACGCAGCAATCCATGATGCGCTAGAGATGGGCGCGCGTTGCGCCGCCGTTACCGTTTCGCGCGCCGGGGCAAACCCGCCCAAACTGTCAGAATTATGAGAGCACTGATCCAACGCGTCACGGAGGCATCGGTCACCGTCGAGGGCGAGGTAATCGGAGAGATCGGGGCTGGTCTTTTGATCCTCGTCTGCGCCATGAAAAGCGACATGCCTGAACAGACAGGTAGGCTGGCCAGCAAGATCTCCAAGCTACGGATTTTCAACGACGATGCGGGGAAGATGAACCGTTCGTTGCTGGACGTATCCGGCGCAGCGCTGGTCGTCAGCCAATTCACGCTCGCGGCAGATACGCGTAGCGGAAACCGGCCCGGATTTTCTCACGCCGCTCCCCCTGATGTGGGCCGCGCCCTTTACGAGAAATTCGCGCAAGACCTTGGCGCGCTCGGGGTAAAAGTGGAGACCGGCCAATTCGGCGCAGACATGAAAGTGGCGCTGGTAAATGATGGACCGGTCACGATCTGGCTGGACGACGCCGAAACCTAAACAAGAATTGAATCATCCAGCGCATGCGTCTTAGCCGCAGCCTATAGAGGGCGATTAAACATCTTAACCGCTCGCCTGTTCCGCTAAGCCGCGACGATTTCATAACTTTCATTGTATCGCGCAGCGGGCTGAGACCCGTCAGAAAAGCCCGAATGAGCCATATGATCGGCCCCTCGTCGCGAAACGCGAAGCGTTCCTCCTCAACACGTCGGTATTTGCGGCACAGAGCACGCCAATCCTCCCGTGTCGGATGCTGCACCACGAGCTCGGGGTCATATGAAATCCGAAAGCCTTCGATCCGGGCGCGCGTGCACCAGTCGACATCCTCCGGCAATCCGGTCCTGAATGGCCCGACCTTGTCGAACACCGCACGCGTAGTCACCAAATTGGCGGTGACACTGAAGCCTAGATCAGCAATGTAGCGGGCATTGTCGAAGGCGAAGACCCGTTCAAACAATTGGGCGGATGAAAAGCTCGAATGCCCCTCATCAAAGGTTCCAACGCATCCACCAACGACCTGATCGGTCCCACTCATCGACAAGATGCGTGCGACCCAGCCCGAGCTTGGCACGCAATCACAATCCAGAAATGCCAATCGTTGGCCCTTGGCGGCCTCAACCCCCTTGTTGCGTGCAGGCCCTGCCCCACGCTCTGCCGTGCTCAAGAAAAACGCCCATGGAAAATCGCGGGCGACAGGACCCAAATCCATATCCGAGCCATTGTCTACGACAATCGTCTCCACAGCGGCGCTGACCTGCGCGGCAAGCGCGTCAAGACAACGGCGCAAACGCACAACGTCGTTGAGGTGGGGAATGATAATGGACAGCTCGATCATGTCTCGCCCAGCTAGCTTTGTCTTGGTTAACAAGCCGTGAACCTCACCAGAAATCGCTAGTCGAAAGACGCGAAACCGCTATTGGCTAAATGTCGGCTGGCCTTGGCCACCAAACCGAGTATCGTGGGGCCACTATTTGCCGGAGGGGCCATGTCGCGCAGCATTGATCTGAATTCCGATTTGGGGGAGAGCTTTGGGCCTTGGAACATGGGCGAAGACGCCACCATGCTCTCAATTGTTACATCCGCCAATGTGGCTTGTGGCGGGCACGCAAGCGACCCCGAAACGATGGTTGAGACGATACGACTAGCCAAAGATAACGGGGTGATCGTCGGCGCCCATCCCGGCTACGCTGACAAGGAAGGCTTCGGGCGCCGCATCATCCCGATGAAACCTGCCGAGATTGGCAATATGGTCGCTGCCCAAATCGGCGCGTTGCAAGCCCTCGCGCAGATCGAAGGCTATGCGGTGCGTTACGTAAAACCGCACGGTGCCTTGGGCAACCTTTGTGCCGCCGACCGGGTGGTCGCCGATGCGGTCGTGGATGCGATTAATCGCTTGGATCCGTCTCTGGCTGTACTGGCAATCTCCGGAATGCAGCTGGAGCATGCGGCGCGCGACAAAGGGCTGGCTGTCTACTCCGAGATTTTTGCGGATCGCGGCTATCTCAGCAGCGGCCAGCTCGTACCGCGTGGTCAGGATGGCGCAATGATACACGATGCAAGTCAGGCCGCGGCTCGGCTGCTCTCCTATCTCGAAAGCGGTTTAATGCCAGTGATTGACGGCAATCCGATCCCGCTCAATGCGGCCTCCATTTGCGTCCACGGAGACGGCCCTGCAGCTGTCGCTATGGCCCGCGAGATACGGGCTCGGTTGAGTGCTGAGGGTGTAGAGATTACACCGTTTCTTCGTTCCGAATGATCACCCCAAGTTTCAGACCAATTGCCGGTCACGCTGTGCTTGTCGAGTTGGCGACCGAAATCAGTGAAGAGGTCGCCGATGCGATCGTCAGTCTCGACCGCGCCATTCAAGAGGCCGGGATCGAAGGCGTCCGAGAAACGACCCCCGCCCTTGTGAACCTTTTGGTGATTTTCGATCCTTTGGTGACGGATCATGCGCAGGTGGGCGCAGCCGTCAGCGCGCTTCTGCCACTGCCCGAAAAGGGCGGAGCGGCGGTCAATACCCGTGAGGTCGATGTCTGCTACGAAGACGGGCTATGCCCTGATCTTGATGCCGTCGCACAAGCCACCGGCGGGTCGCACGAAAGTGTCATTTCGGCCCACCTCGCGGGTGACTACCGCGTCGGCATGTACGGGTTCGCCCCTGGATTTGCGTATCTGGCGGGTGTCCCAGAGGGCGCGCAAGTGCCGCGCAAACCCGCGCCAGTGCGGGGCATTCCAGCGGGCAGCGTGATGGTCGCTGGTCCCCAATGTATTGTCACCACAGTAAAAATGCCAACGGGCTGGTCCATCATCGGGCGCAGCCCGACCCAAATCATGCTGAGCGACCCGGACAAACCCTTTCTGTTTGACGTGGGCGACCGTGTGCAGTTTCGCCGCATTAGCCGTGATGATTATGAACGAGCCGTGTCATGAGCTCCGCGCGTCTGAAGGTCGTTCATGCAGGTCCTTTGGTCACCCTGCAAGACGAAGGGCGGTTTGGCGCTTTGCGCTACGGCGTGTCCGCCGCAGGACCGATGGACCGACTTGGTTTTGCATCGGCCAATGCGAGCTTGGCGCGGCCGGTCGGGCAGACTGCGATCGAGGTTTCGCTCGGCGGGCTAACCCTTGAGTGTCTGGACGGGCCGCTCACTCTTGCGATCACGGGCGGGGCCTTTGTACTATCGCTCGCATCGCAAAACCTGTCGGGCTGGCAGGTACTCACGCTCGCACCGGGGGAGCAGCTCAGCATTCGTGGCGGTAACTGGGGCAGCTGGGCCTATGTCGCGGTCGCCGGGCAGATTGAAGCGCAGGAGTGGTTGGGCTCGGCCGCCACGGCTTCCATGACCAATTTTGGCGGCGGCGCGCTTTCAGCAGGAAAGGTTTTGACCGTGACGCAGGCGGAGGCCCTACCCGGGCGTGAGGGCCCGATCTCTCTGCCCGACCACTACGCGCCGCCCAAATCGATCCGGGTCACACTCGGCCCGCAAGACCGCCACTTCAGCGCGGAACAGATCGCTGCCTTTACCCAAGACAAATTCACCGTCAGCGGCGCCTATGACCGAATGGGAATGCGGCTCGAAGGACCGTCGCTGTCTCCTGAAGGCGCGCTTTCAATCCCATCTGAGCCGATCTTGCGCGGCTCAGTCCAAGTCGCCGGTGACGGGCGCGCAACCATCCTCTTGGCCGATCACGGCACGACGGGCGGCTATCCCAAAATCGCGACCGTTCTGGCTGAAGATCAGGACTTGCTGACGCACCTGCGCGCAGGCGACGTGTTCAGCTTCACTGTGGTCACCTCGCAAGAGGCATTGCAGATCGCACGCAAAGAGGCAGAGGTGCGAAGCGCCTACTTGGAACAGCTAGCGGCCCCCCGCGCAACACTCGCAGAAAAGCTGATGCAAGAGAACTTGGTGGGCGGCGTAATCGCGGAAACGCCCGACTAAACGACGTCTTTGCGATACGGGATCGGGTCGACTGCGCCAAACCCGCTCACCGTGCCCGCGGCAACTTTCATCGCGCGGCGCGTGGCCTCGGCGGCATCGCCGGACTCAAGGAAATAAGCCAGAAATCCGCCCGCGAAACTGTCCCCCGCTCCGGTGGAATCTACCGCTGTGACCGTAGGAACTTCAAAGCTTTGATCCTGCCCGTGTGCTCGCAGCAAAGGTCCCTTAGCCCCGCGTTTGAGCAACAACACCTTGGGATCATATGCGCCAAAATACTCAAGGATTGCAGCCTCATCTGTCGATCCCGTCAAGGTCTCCGCCTCGTCATCGCTTGGCAGAACAATGTCGGCCAATGGCAGGAAGGCTTCTATCGTGGCGCGCGCATCTTCCAAGCTCCATAGATTGAGCCGCAGATTGGTGTCGTAGCTAACCAATGTGTCACTTGCGCGTGCAATCTCAGCCGCGCGCGTTACGGCGTCGCGCATGCTTGCGCTAATTGCCTGGCTCAACGCCGAGACATGCAAAACCTTTGCCGCAGCAATAGCCGCCTCATCCAGGTCATCAGGGCCGTACAAGGACGCGGCCGATCCGCGACGCGCATAGGAGAACTGTCGCCCTGCCGGGTCGGGCAACACAAAATAAGAGCCCGTCGGGTCTTGTTCTTTGACCCGCACGCCCTCCGTTGAAACGTTTTCGTCTTTCCAAAGCCCAAGCAACGCCTGGCCAAACGGGTCACCCCCAACGGCCGTCAAATACCCGGTGCGCGCGCCTTGCCGTGCCGCCGCGATGATCGCGTTCGACGTATCGCCACCAAAGCCTTGGCGGTACAACGGCCGGCCCCCTGCGTCGGTATCGATTTTAACAAATTCCATCAGCGCTTCGCCGAGCGCAAGAATGTCAGGCGTGGATGTCATGAACCGGTACCGTTGATTTTGAGCTGCGTTTTCAAACGGCGGACCGGGCCAAATCCGCCGCTGCCTCTTTGCACACAAAACGCGACTGAGTTCAACTCGGGACAGACCGGTCAGAGTGGATCAGAAAAGAATTTGGTCAAACGGAAACTCTGCGCTACGCTTTGTGTTCGGAGACGTTGACGTTTGGGAGGGCGCATCATCTCAACTCTTGAGACCCATGTGGATAAGGTCATTGCGACCGTACATTCTGGGCAGGCTGCGGCGCGGTCGCGTCTAGCCGCGTCTTGGCGCCGTTCCCTCGTCAGTCACGGGTTGGACCCGGCAACGCGACATATCCAAGACTATCACGACGCAAGCGAAGTGGCCGAACGGCAAGACCGCCTCGGCCGCGTCATGCGCGTCGCTGCGCCGACCTTGGACCGTCTGTTTGAGCTCGTGGGAAATTCTGGTTGCGGTATCGTACTCACGGACGCGGATGGCATAGTACTCGATCATCGGTTCACCGATGCCGACCATGACGCGTTTTATGGCTGGGGCTTGGGACTCGGGTCTGACTGGTCGGAGGCCTCGGAAGGGACCAACGGGATTGGGACCTGCCTTGCCGAAAACAGACCCGTGACAATCCACCGAAGTGAACATTTCATGGCCCGCAACACGGAGATGAGCTGCATCGACGCGCCCATCTACGGCGCAGACGGACAGATCGTAGCTGCGCTCGACGTGTCGTCAGCACGCGCGGATCAAACACAAGCGATCAACGGCTTGATTGCCGAGATGGTCCAGCAAACAGCTCGCAAGATCGAGGCCGACAATTTCCGCGACCGATTCAAATCTGAACGCATCATCGTAGCCGACCAGGATGACAGCACCGCGATGATGCTGCTTGCCGTAGATCGCGACGATATAGTCGTGGGCGCCACGCGCGGCGCGCGCAAGGTCTACGGAATGTCCCTTGAAGGGGCCGTCACGCCGATCCCTGCCCGCGACCTTTTTGGCGCAGACACCGGCCCCACAGGGTTTGAAAATGCCGAACGCGCGGCCGTTGTCCGTGCGCTTGTGCGCGCTGATCACAACGTCTCGAAAGCCGCGCGAAACCTCGGGATTTCCCGCGCGACGCTCTACCGACGGATGCGCAGCTTGGGTTTAGGGGATTAGCGCCCAAGACCTGTCTCAGAACTGAGACAACGACCAAGGCGAATACACGGTGCAGGCTTCACACGGGAGCCCGCGACCGGACCTATTTGAACGAGCCATTGATTTCTAGGGAGGATCAAATGCCAAATATTACGATGACCATCAACGGGCGCGACATGTCCGCCGAGGTCGAAAACCGGACGCTCTTGTCGTCCGCGCTGCGCGAAACCTTGAATTTGACCGGCACCCATGTGGGCTGCGACACCAGCCAATGCGGCGCTTGCGTGGTGCATGTGAACGGAAAGCCCGTCAAATCCTGCACGATGTTTGCGGTTGAGGCAGCGGGTGCAACCGTCGACACGATTGAAGGCCAGGCCCATTCAGACGGTTCGCTTACGGTCTTGCAACAGGCCTTTCAGGACCATCATGGCCTGCAATGCGGCTTCTGCACCCCCGGCATGATCATGTCGGCCGCAGCACTTTTAAAAGAGAACCCGACGCCGTCCGAGGCAGAAATCCGGGACTACCTGGAAGGCAATATCTGCCGCTGTACCGGCTATCAGGGCATCGTGAACGCAATCTTGGCAGCCAGCGGTCAAACCGCGGCTATTGCCGCAGAATAAGGAGGCTGGAGATATGGCTGACGGAGGAATAGGCGCGGCAACCAAACGCCGCGAGGACGTGCGCTTCTTGACGGGGCGCGGACAGTATACCGACGACTATACCCCAGCGGGGACCACTTATGCGGTCTTCGCCCGCTCCCAAGTGGCGCATGGTACGATCAAAAGCATCGACACCAGCGCGGCTGAGGCTATGCCCGGCGTGCTGGCCGTGCTGACTGGTGAAGACTTTGTCGAGGTCGGCGGCAACCCCGCAGGTTGGCTGATCAACAACCGTAACGGCACGCCAATGAAGGAGCCAAAGCGCCCCGTGCTGGCGCATGGCAAGGTGCGCCATGTGGGCGACGCTTTTGCCGCCGTGATCGCGGAAACCGCAGAACAAGCGATGGATGCTGCTGAAGCCATTGACGCCGATATCGAAGAACATGACGCGGTGATCGACATGAAAGCCGCGGTCGCTGATGCAGGCACCCGCGTCCATGACGAGCTGACCGACAATGTCTGCTTCGACTGGGGCTGGATCGAAGACAACCGGCAAGCCACAGATGAGGCCATCAAGGCCGCACCGCATGTCACCACGCTTGAGCTGGTCAACAACCGTCTCGTGCCAAACGCGCTGGAGCCGCGCTGCTCCATCGGGGAATACAACCCTGGCACGGGCGACTACAAACTCACCACCACGTCGCAAAACCCGCACCTGACGCGGCTTTTGATCTCGGCCTTCGTGCTGGGCATTCCGGAGAACAAGCTCACCGTACACGCGCCAGATGTGGGCGGCGGATTTGGCTCCAAAATCTACCACTACGGCGAAGAAGCACTGGTGCTGGCCGCCGCCAAGAAGCTGGGCCGTCCCGTAAAATGGACAGCCAGCCGGTCGGAGGCGTTTTTGACCGACGCCCACGGTCGTGACCATGTCACCAAGATCGAACTGGCGACTGAAACAGACGGCACATTCATCGCCTTCCGCACGGAGACATACGCAAATGTCGGCGCCTATCTGTCGAACTTCTCGACCGCAACGCCGACCTTCCTGCATGGCACGTTGATGGCGGGCAACTACACGGTTCCGAATGTCTATGTGAATGTGAAAGCGGTTTTTACCAACACCGCGCCAGTCGACGCCTATCGCGGCGCAGGTCGGCCAGAAGCCACCTATTCGCTGGAACGCGTCATCGACAAATGCGCACGAGAGCTGGGGATGGATCCGATCGCGATCCGGCGGAAGAACTTCGTCAAGCCTGACCAATACCCGTTCACCTCGGCTGCCGGGCTTGAATATGACAGCGGCAACTATGACGCGCTTGTCGACGGGCTGGAAGGCTTGGCCGACATTAAGGGCTTCGAGGCACGCCGTGCGGAAAGCGAGAGCCGCGGTATGCTGCGGGGCCTGGGCATCAACACCTATATCGAGGCCTGTGGCATCGCGCCGTCCAATCTTGTCGGCGTTCTGGGCTCCCGGGTGGGGCTTTATGATGCGGCCACAGTTCGCGTGAACGCCACTGGCAACATCTCCGTCATGGTTGGCGCGCATAGCCACGGTCAAGGCCATGAGACGGCCTTCCCGCAAGTGGTCGCCGACCTTCTGGGCGTTGACCCGGAATCGGTCGAAATCGTGCATGGCGACACATCCAAAATCCCCTTCGGGATGGGCACCTACGGCTCACGTTCCCTCGCCGTTTGCGGCTCCGCCGTTTACCGCGCGACCGAGAAGATCATCAAAAAAGCCACGCTCATCGCGGCGCACATGATGGAAAGCGACGCCGAGCAGGTCGATTTCGAGGACGGCGTCTTCTCCGTCCGCGGCACCAACAAGACTGTGGGTTTCGGGGATGTGGCGCTGAAGGCCTATATCCCGCATGACTTCCCGCTCGAAGAGATCGAGCCAGGCCTGGAGGAAACCGCGTTTTACGACCCCGCCAACTTCACTTACCCCTCGGGCGCCTATGCCTGCGAGGTAGAAGTCGATCCAGACACCGGCAAGGTCACCATCTGCTCCATGGTTGCAGTCGATGATTTCGGCACGGTCGTGAACCCGATGATTGTGACAGGCCAGGTGCAGGGCGGGCTGGCCCAGGGCATCGGCCAAGCGCTTCTGGAAAACGCGGTCTATGACGAGAACGGCCAGCTCAATTCGGGCAGCCTGATGGACTACGCCATGCCGCGTGCCGATGACCTGCCCAACCTGGTCGTTGACCACTCGCACATGACCCGCTGCACCCATAACCCATTGGGCGTTAAGGGCTGCGGGGAGGCCGGCGCAATTGGCTCCCCCCCAACGGTCGTGAACGCAGTGATCGACGCGCTTTCCCGCGCGGGCCATGACGTGGCGCATATCGACATGCCCGTCTCACCCGCCCGCGTTTGGGAAGCGATGAACAAGTGATCTGGGGCGGGCCGCCACCTACGCGGCCCACCCACCATCAATCAGGAGAAGATCATGCATAATTTTGATTTTGTAAGACCCTCAACGCTCGCCGAAGCCACAGCTGCCATGCAGGCCGAAGGCGCTCAGGCTTTGGGCGGCGGGCAGACCCTCATGCCTGTCATGAAACAACGCCTTGCAGCACCCGACACGCTGGTGAGCCTTGCAGGCATCGCCGAAATGATTGGCGTGTGCGAAAAAGATGGCGCGCTGGTCATTGGCGGCGCCACGACCCATGCACAAGTCGCAAGCGATGCCGCGAGCATGTACCCTGCCCTCGCCGCTCTTGCCGGGATGATCGGCGACCCGGCGGTGCGCAGCCGCGGCACTGTGGGCGGCAGCCTCGCAAATAACGACCCAGCGGCTTGCTATCCTGCAGGCGCGCTTGGCTCGGGTGCGACAATCACCACCAACACGCGCGAAATCTCGTCTGACAATTTTTCAACCGGTATGTTCGATACGGCGCTTGAGGAAGGGGAGATCATCACATCGGTCGCATTCCCGATCCCTGAAAAAGCGAGCTACCAGAAGTTCGAACAACCAGCCTCCCGCTTCGCATTGGTAGGCGTCTACGTTGCCAAATTCGCAGACGGGGTCCGCGTCGCGGTGACGGGTGCCTCAGAAGGCGGTGTCTTCCGCTGGAGCGCCGCGGAGGCCGCTTTGTCGGGCAATTTCAGCGCGGAGGCTATCGAAGGCTTGAGTCCCGAAGCTAGTGGGATGATCACAGATCTGCATGGCAGCGGCGCTTATAGGGCGCATCTGATCGGCATCTTGACCAAACGCGCTGTCGCCGCAGCTCACTAAAGTCGAAAATCAAAAACCAAAAAAGCAGCCCCAACATGGCTCAGGGGCTGCTTTTTTTGTGCTGACCTCGGCAAACCCTCCTGCCCATCTATGCAAAGAAAAGGCGCAAGTGCTCCTGCAAGGAAATGACTTCTGCAAGGCTCAGCGCCGGAGGCGCTCAGTCTCATCGACGCGCCTATAGGGGCGCCGCTAGTCTCTCAACATGGACCGACTCGCACCTTTTCAACACGCGCCAAATAAAAAATCGTGCACGGGCGCAAGCCCGTTCCGCCTGGTTAAAGCTGCGCCATCACCTCGTCTGAGGCTTCGAAATTGGCTGTCACGGTCTGGATGTCGTCGTCATCCTCCAGCGCGTCGACCAGTTTCATCAGCTTTTGCATGCCTTCAAGGTCCAGTTCCGTCGTCGTCGTCGGCTGCCAGATCAGCTTGGTGCTTTCGCTCTCGCCAAGCTCTGCTTCCAGTGCCGTCGACACAGTGTTCAAATCCGTATCGGCACAGATGATGACGTGCCCCTCGTCGGAGCTTTCACAGTCCTCTGCTCCGGCCTCGATCGCGGCCATCATCACAATATCTGCGTCGCCCGCGTCGGCGGGGTAAAGCACCTGCCCCTTGCGCTCGAACATGAAACCGACAGAGCCTGTCTCACCCAGGTTTCCACCATTCTTCGAAAAGGTTGAGCGGACGGTCGATGCGGTGCGGTTCTTGTTGTCGGTCATCGCCTCGACAATCACGGCCACCCCGCCCGGCCCGTAGCCTTCGTAGCGGATTTCGTCATAGTTCTCCGCGTCGCCGCCTTGCGATTTCTTGATAGCGCGGTCGATCACATCTTTAGGCACGGATTGGCCCTTGGCTTCTTTCACGGCGAGACGCAGGCGCGGGTTTTTATCCGGGTCGGGGTCGCCCATTTTGGCGGCAACGGTGATTTCTTTAGCGAGTTTGGAAAACAGCTTTGAGCGGGCTGCGTCTTGGCGCCCTTTGCGGTGCTGAATATTTGCCCATTTTGAGTGGCCGGCCATGGGGCGCTCCAATTTTGTCTCAGTATCGGCGCTCTTAATATCCAAGCTCACCCGGATGGGCAATATCTGCCCCGCAGTTGCCCCGCATGCGGGGAATCCGACAAGTCCCTGAATAAAATAAACTATCCCATTTCTGTTTACCGCACATTAACCAACAAAAATTTGGCCGAAGGCTGGTTATGCAGAAGCTTTCTCCTTTTTACGCGTGGCCAAGACGGGGCATGATCCACCAAAACGATAAAGGTCAGCTCGCGCGCTACATACCAACGAGCCGTTGCCACCAACTGCGCCATGTGTCGCTTACCTCCACATCGAGACGGAGGCCTTGCATCCGCCCATTCTTACTACGCTTATCCAAACGTTCATCGACTTGCTTAATATACTGGAAAAGCGGGTGCTCTAGGACGGGGCAGGCCAATAATGCCTGCTGCTCCGCAACGCGGCGACTTGTGTCGACATGTCTGAGTTCGTGGCTGTGCAATGCAGTATACATACGCAAAAATTCTAACCTCTCGACACGAGAGAATTTGTTTTGAGCGGTCTCCGACAACTCCGGTAAAGTAATCTCTGCGAGCAATCGCATATGGCAACTGGCTTTCTTTTTGAACGTTCTCGCCCGCGTATACCCCCAATATCCATGCGGTCCATCTTGACGCATGCCAATCAACACATCCGTTAAATTACGGCAACCCACCTTGTAGGAATGATACACCACATCTTCGGTGATCAGATCGTCGTCGCGCGGCAAATCTCCGAGCGGGCCTGCCCAATTCGGGTCAAGGTTAACGCCATTGCGCCGCCCATGATCACTGCGCTCGTTGATCTGCGCTGCCTCCGTCTCGAACTGATCCAACAGCTTTCGAGGGATATCTTTGCACCCGAGCACTTTCATCACCTCCGTATGCTGGCGCGCCGCATCGACATGGCGCATCTCATGGTTCAAGAGCGCAGTGTGCATACGCTCATAGACCAGCCTGTCTTCAAGGGAGAGTTTTCTTCGCCAGATCGAGTCGAGCCGCGGCAGGGTCACCTTGGCCTCAAAACGAACCCTTTCACATGAGTTGGCATTAACTGCGATTTCCGTATCACTCCATCGCCGCGTTCCATCCATATCGGTCGGGCCCAATGTGTTTAGGCTGACCTCAATCTCTGCCAGCGTCACGCCAGAGATGTCGTAGTGGACGTAACGGATATCTTCCTCGACGAGATCAGCTTCGTCTTTCAGATCATAAGCCCCTACCGGCAGAGCAATGATCATAAACACGGAAACAACGGTAGCCTTTGAAAAAGAATGAAATAATCGCGTCATTTGGGTGCTCGTAAATAGAAACGTGAGATCCTGAATACGTAAGTGGTTATCCAACATTTGTGGCGTGAGTATGGTTGTTTCCCCCTTTTCCCAGTTCGAGCAAACGGGCAATCTGAGCGCATGACGCAAGACCAGATCATTCTCTTCTCGCTCTTTGGCGGCGTGTTCATCCTGCTACTTTGGGGCAAATGGCGCTATGACCTTGTGGCCTTTGCCGCGTTGATGCTTGGGGTGGTGCTTGGCGTGGTTGAAACCAAGGACGCTTTCGCGGGCTTTGGGCATTCGGCGACGCTTGTGGTGGCGCTTGTCTTGGTCGTCTCAGCCGGACTAGTGCGCTCTGGCGCGGTGTTTTTGATCACACGCACGCTTGTGGACGCGTCGCGCAAGCTTGGCGCGCATATTGCGCTCATGGGGGTCGTCGGCGGCGTGCTCAGCGCCTTCATGAACAATGTCGCAGCCCTTGCGCTTCTGATGCCGGTGGATATCCAGACCGCGCGTAAGGCCGGACGCGCGCCGGCGCTGTCGCTGATGCCGCTGTCATTCGCCACGATCCTCGGTGGCATGGTCACACTGATTGGTACGCCGCCCAATATCATCATCGCCTCAATCCGGCAGGACAGTCTGGGCGAGCCATTTAAGATGTTTGATTTCGCGCCTGTTGGCGGCGTCACCGCGATTGCTGGCTTGGCCTTTGTCGCGCTCATCGGGTGGCGGCTGATCCCGCAGCGCACGGGCGAGCATCAATCGGGCGACCCGATGGAGGACTATGCCGAATATATCGCCGAGCTGGTCGTGCCCGAAGAGTCCAAACTGATCGGCGAACGCTTAAGCAGCCTCAATGAACAGGCCGAGAAAACCGATGTTGCGGTAATTGGCATCATCCAGGACGGAAAGCGCCGCTATGGCTCCGGCCAGAACCGAGTGATCGGGGCGGGTGATGCGATTGTTCTAGAGGCCACACCGGATGCGCTCGACGAGTTCCGCGCCGCCACATCGCTGCAATTTGCCGATGCCAAGCGGGAAGAGATCATCCGCGCAGAAAATGACGGGCTGACCGTGATCGAGGTCGTTGTGACGGACCAGTCCCGCATCAATGGCAAGACTGCGCAAGCTATCGGACTCACCTGGCGGCGGCAAACAGTACTGATGGGCATTTCGCGGCAAGGCAAGACGATCAAGTCACAGATGCGCAAGACGGAAGTACAGACCGGAGACATTTTGCTGCTTCTCGTCGCACCGGAGAACGCAAATGCCGTGACCGAGTGGCTGGGCTGCCTGCCTTTGGCGGATCGCGGACTTGTCGTCACTGACGACGCAAAAGTCTGGCTCGCAATTGGGCTCTTTGGCGCGGCAGTGCTCGCGGCTTCGGTCGGGTTAATCTACCTTCCGGTGGCTTTGGGCATTGTTGTTTGCGCCTTTGTGCTGACTAAAATCATCCCGCTCGCAGAAGTCTATGACCATATTGAATGGCCTGTTGTGGTTCTGCTGGGCTCGATGATCCCGTTGGGCCAAGCCTTGGAAAATTCGGGGGGCACGCAACTGATCGCAGGCTCGCTGGTGTCGCTGACCGAAGGCATGCCCGCCTGGGTAATCCTGACGATCCTTATGGTCGTCACGATGACGTTGTCGGATGTCTTGAACAACACCGCCACAGCGATTGTCGCAGCCCCCATAGGCATCCAGATGGCGCAATCCCTCGGCGTGAATCCGGACCCGTTTCTGATGGCTGTGGCGGTCGCCGCCAGCTGCGCGTTCCTGACGCCAATAGGTCACAAGAACAACACTCTGATCCTCGGCCCCGGCGGCTACGGCTTTGGCGACTACTGGCGGATGGGGTTGCCGTTGGAGATACTTGTGGTGGCCGTCTCGATCCCGGCGATCCTGGTGTTCTGGCCTTTGTGAATCGGCGGCAAAAGATTGAATGCTAAGCAGCTCGCAATTCCGCGCAGAAGCACTCTCACTGCTAAATTAACACTTTGTTAACCAGAAAATTGATATCAATTCGATCATATCGACACCACCCATTGGCAATCGGAACATTATGAAAAAGCTACTTTTTTTGGCCTGTATCGCGCTGACAGGCCCAGCTTGGGCGCAAAACCAGAACGGTTTTTACCTTGGCGCCGACCTTTCGACCTTTGACACTGATTTTGAAAATCTAACCGTGACAGGCGACGGAAGCGGGATCGGCTTACATGCGGGATACCGTTACGCCGTGGACGACACCTTCTTTCTGGAAGGCGAAGTGTTTGCAACGGCGCTCGATGGCGACACCAACACCGGCAATACGGAATTTAAGCGCTTTGTTGGGGCGACTCTAGGCGCGGGCGCTTATGTGACAGACACGCTCAGCGGGCTGGTCTTTGTCGGCATAGCAAATGTTCGTTCGGAGAACGTGACGACCGGCCGTGCGAGTGATGCAGGAACCGTGTTTGGCTTGGGTATTGGATACGATCTGACACCAGCGCACTCAATCGGCTTACGATACTCCAAAATCAGCGTAGATGGCACCTTCGGCGATGTGGACAGCGACATTGTCGGTCTGAGGTATTCTTTCGGTTTTTAGCCCCGACCCTGCACCCTAAAACCCATCTTGCGATTCAAATCGAAACACTACGCCGCTGCTATCGGTAATGCGCACCTCAGCTATCGGGCGGAAAGGGATGTCGCCTTCTTCGGCGGGCAAGATAGGGCCTGTGACAGGGTTGAGGGGGATGGCGCCTGTGGGCGCGCCTGCGGCGAGCGAGACTTGATAGCGGTAGGGGTATGGGCATTCGGCGAGCGTACCGCTCCACCCTGCGCCGGGGATCACCTGCCCCGAAAGACCGACGCATTGGCTGCCATCCGCCATCTCAGCGATTAGCCGGTTGCCATCGACCACGGCGAAAACCGGGGGCGTCAGGCGCTCGGGCGGCGGGGGTGGTAGGGTGATGGTGGTGTCCGGGCGGTTGAGCGCGCGGTCGAGGAACCAATCGCAACCTGGCAGCACCAGCATGAGGCAAAGACAAAAGTTACGCATCAGAGTGGCCAGATGAAGGGGATGACGGCGGAGGCGAGAATACCGATGCTAAGGTTAAGCGGTATGCCCACCTTCATGAAATCGGTGAATTTGTAGCCCCCCGGCCCGTAGACCAACATATTGGTCTGGTAGCCAATGGGCGTCGCAAAACTGGCAGAGGCCGCAACCATGACAGCCACCACCAGCGGGCGCGGATCGATGCCCACGGCGCTGGCGAGCCCGATGGCAATGGGGGTGACCACGACGGCTACGGCGTTGTTGGAGACCAGTTCGGTTAGGACTGAGGTCAGCAAATAGACGCCCCAAATGATGAAGAAGGGCGGCAGGCCCATCATGAGGGGCGCCAACGCCTCGACGATGAGCGAGACCGCACCTGAAGCCTGTAAGGCAGCACCGACGGCAAGCATGGCAAAAATCAGCGCCAGAAGGCGACCGTCGACGAAGGAAAACGCCTCCTCCGCGTCGATACAGCGGGTGAGCAGCACGATCGCCACAGCGAGGATGGAGAGCAGAAATATCGGGGCGAGCCCGATACCGGCGAGCCCCACCAAGGCCAGCAATGTGAGGATCGCAATCGGGGCATGGGTCCGCCTGTAAGCGCGCGCAGTGGGCTGGGCCACGTCCACGAGCCCCATATCGGAGGCAAGCCGCGCGATATCCTCCGGCGCGCCTTCGAGAAGCAGCGTGTCGCCGACGCGTACCACGATGCCGTCAAGCTGCTGGCCAATGTTCTGATTGCTGCGATGCACGGCGAGCGGATAGACGCCGTAACGCCTGCGCAGCCGGAGCGCGCCCAGCGTTCGGCCTACCATGCGCGCGCCGGGGGTGATCAGGACCTCGACCGTAGTGGTCTCCACCGCAGAAAGCTGGTCGACGCGTTTGAGCTGCTTGTCGGCTTGAAGGGACAGCAGTTCGGTCATCTCTGTACGC
>JAPORH010000154.1 GCA_026710325.1 Litoreibacter sp.
GACCGCGCTGGCCCGCGTCCGTGCGATCCTCAGACTTGATGCTGACAATGTCGCACGCCTCAAGACATTGGCGCAACGCGCATGCGATCACCTGGCGCAGTGGGAGGTGCCTGACCCAGAGCATCAGGCACGCATTGAGGCGTTGCGGCGCGATTGGGATGACTTAACTGGTGCGCTTGACGAAATCCTGACCCAACCCAAACCTCTCGACCAGCTGGTCCGCGTGAGCGAGGCCTTTGGCTTGGATTGCCAGGAGCTGGTCGTGAGTTTCGTGATCGAACCTTTTGGCGAGATTGTGGATGGGTTGACCGAATGCATGGGCATGGCCGCGCCGCAGCCCGTCGACCCGCGTATGGCAGTGGACGATCTGCGGGACCTGATCGACTGGCATTTCCACTGGGCGCTGCCAATTGATTTCAGGGACCCGGTCCGAACAGCGCAGTTCTGGTACGTCTCGGAGGAGAAACTGGAGCCGCGCCTCGGGCTGCGTCATGAAGAACCCGGGGCGGAGCTAGAAAGCCCGCTCGATGTCGCACGGCAGGTCCAAGCCATGTCTTTTGATCTGAACGATTATACCGGCGATTTGGCTACTTTTCTGCGTGAGTTCCCGAACCACCGTGCGGCTGTGTTGCGGGTACAACGGCTCGCGGCTTTCCCGTTTGCCGAAATCCGTGACAACCTGATTTGCGAAAGTTGCAAACCGATCGACATGCTGCGCTGCAAGTTGTCGTTTTTTGGGGCGTCAAAATTCGATCCAAAATCGGATCGTTGGACCCGGATCACGCTCGCGCAGGGCGCGCCCTTGGCTGATGAGCTCGCTTACGTGGACCAGGCTGATGATTGGTGGTTGCCGGTATTCGCCCAATGAACGATGGTCGGCGTTGGTTTGATGCCTTCGTTGCCAAAGGCCCAGATTACCCGGCGCTTCGGCAGTCCGGCGCAGAATTGCAAGCTTTATTGTTGAAAGCAGGACTCGGGGCGGGTCTGCCCTTGGGGCATGCACAGGATCTCAGCGCTTTGGCGAAACTGCTCGCCAGCGACCCACAGCTTATTGCCATGGCTGCAGCCGCCTTGGTTGGCCCCCATTACCGCGCGCGGTTGGAAGGCACGGAGGAGCATGTCGTCGTCGAAAAGGCCAATATCCTGATGACCGGGCCCGTTTTGATTGACGCTCTTGTGGCAGGGGCAAAACGTGCTGTGCTTTACCAGATCGATTGGCCGCTGTTGTTGTGGCCGATGCTGTCTCATGCGCATGAAGTTTACGGGCTGACGGTTTCCCTCGAAGCGGCAACGCGCGAAACGGTTACGATCACCGTCGGTGAGACCAGTGGCTTAGACAAGATTGGCCCGCCTCAGCCTGTGCCCGTCGACGTGATCGAGCGACTGCAAACATTTGCGGCAAAGACCTATGTCCCAGCGAGCGAGGCGTCGCGCGCATCGGGTGCTGGGGCCGGCATCAGCGATAACGACTAAAGATCAGTTTCGGATTTCCTGATTTTGGGTCGCTTCTGCCCGAAACAGATTGCGCTGAAAGCGGTCCTACTTGCTTTTGAAGAGCAGGTTTTTCGAGAGAGTGCGCAGATGAAACATATCAAATCCCCCATTGTTGATGCAGTTGCCGAAGACACGAAGACACGCGGCCTGGTGACCGAGATGCTCGCCCGGATCCGGGAAGGGGGCGAAGAAGCTGTGCGCAACTACGCCAAAACACTTGATGGGTGGGAGGGCGAGTTTGTCCTGAGTGATGAAAAGCGCGAGGCGCTGATCTCGCAGGTGCCACAGCAGGCCAAAGAAGACATTCAATTCGCGCATCGTCAGATCAAACGCTTTGCGGAGGCGCAGCGGGCGAGCTTGACGGATTTCTCCCTCGACACCGAACCGGGGGTCACACTTGGCCAGAAATGCGTGCCAGTCGATGCGGCGGGCTGCTACGTCCCCGGCGGGCGCTATGCCCATGTGGCCTCCGCCTTGATGAGCGTGACAACTGCGCGGGCGGCGGGCGTGCCTTTTGTCATCGCGGCCTCGCCGCCGCGCGGCGATGCGATTGACCCGGCGGTCTGCTACGCCATGCATTTGGCAGGCGCCGATGTGATCTTGGAGATGGGCGGCGTGCAGGCCGTGGCATCGATGGCCTTTGGGCTCTTTGGAACCCGTCCGGCGGATATTCTGGTAGGGCCGGGCAACGCCTTCGTGGCCGAAGCCAAGCGCCAGCTATTTGGTGGTGTGGGTATCGACCTTTTTGCAGGCCCGACAGAAAGCGCGGTGATCGCTGACGAAACAGCGGACCCGATGACGGTTGCAATTGACCTGCTGAGCCAAGCCGAGCACGGCGTCAACTCGCCCGTCTGGCTGTTCACGACCTCGCCTAAGCTGGCCGAAACTGTTGGCCGCATCATCCCGAAAGTCGCAGCTGATTGGCCGACGGGGGAGGTCGCAATGATCTCATGGCGTGATTACGGGGAGATTGTTCTCTGTGATGACCGGGAGCAGATGGCGGAGGTCTCCGATAAATACGCGTGCGAGCATCTGCAGGTACAGGCGGAAGATTTAGCCTGGTGGCGTGACCGGCTGCGCAACTATGGCTCGCTTTTCTTAGGCGAAGGGTCGACCGTCAGCCATGGCGACAAGTGTTCCGGCACCAACCACATTCTGCCGACCCGTCAGGCGGCACGCTATACGGGTGGGTTGAATGTGATGAAGTTCCTGAAGACCCTGACATGGCAGGAGATCCGCACGGATGCGGACCCCCAGATGTCAGAAGTGGGCTCCCGCCTGTCACGGCTGGAGGGCATGGATGGGCATGCCCGGGCTTGTGACTGGCGGTTGCAGAAGTTCAGTGGGCGCAACAGCTTCGATTTCGAAGTCGCCCAGCAAGAGCGTTACGACTAAGCCAGAACAGAAGGCCAGTTGGCATCGCCGGTTTGAATGTTGCCGGGGATGTCGCGTTCCCAGCGGCGCTGGATGCGCTTGGAGTAGTTGAGGTAAAGCTTGCCGTTGACGATCTTCCAGGCCTCTGGCGTAGTTGATGCAGTGTAGCCTTGGGACACGGCCCAGGCACAGTAACCGCCATATTGCGGCGCGTATTTCTCCGGGTTTGCCGCAAATGCGTCGCGGTTGGCCTCGGTCGAGAACCGCCAAGTGGCGCCGCTCCATTCATGCGTGATGTTCCGGTCGCCTTTCACCGGGGCGTTCTCAATGAAGTATGCGACGACATCAGAGCCATCGACGGCAACGCCTCGGCTATTGTAGAACGGGTCGGTCTTGGCCAGCGCGGCCTGTGGCAGCAGGGCTGCGGCGGGCAGAGCGGCGGCGAATTTCAAAACGGTGCGGCGGGTCGTCATTGGTCGGCTCTCCGATAAATGGGTGTCAGCTGGTCCGGAGGTAGCGCGTCAGCTTGTGCCGCACTACCCCACTCACCGCTTTGTCAGAGAGAGTTGATCCTACCCGCGCGCGCCGTAGTAGAGGCCGACCGTATGCTCGGCTTCAGCAAAGAAGAGCCACCGGATCGTGAGCACGCCCGCGACATGCATGACAAGCGCCACGAGGGCCATGAGGTGGCTGAAATTCAGGAACATTAGGATTGCCCAAGGCAGGAGGCTCATAAACACTAGCCCGATGATACGCAGCTTCGTGGCGTGTTTGCGACCGACCACATGGACCATTTCGGTCATCAGGTAGTTTTTGGAGCTATGAGGTGCCTCGAACATACGCGTCTTGCCGATGCGCCCCAGGCCGGTTGCGGTCTCGATCGTGGAGCCGGATTTGGCGAAACGCCCGTCACCTAGGCCCCAGGCGATCAGCTGGAAGAGCCCCATTGTGATCAGCCCGGCCGCGGCGATGCGGACCTGACCGGTCAGGAAGGCCCCGCCCGTCAACGCGTAGCCCATGAAGAGGACTGGCACGGTCCAATGGTTCCAGCGTGGCACGGTTTTGATCTGGGTGTAGATCATCGAGGTCGCAAAGACAGTTGCGACGCAGAGAAGTGCGCCGAGAATGCCGAGCACTGGGACGCGGGTGTTGAAGAAGATGATCAGGAGCGCATAGAGCCCCATGACCGATAAGGTCGCGACGGCCAGGCAGCCTTCGCGCGACAGCCAGCTAGAGCGCCATTGGCTGAAGGCTTTGAGCGCGCGTTGCGGGTTTCCAAGGTGGAAGGTTGAGGAGATCAGCCCGCCCACGGCCAACGCAAAGGCAATGAAGAAGAAGACAAAGCCGGTAAAGCCGGAGACATCAGGTTTGCCGAGGCCAAGAAAGGCCAGCATGCCGAAGCCCAGCCCGGAGAAGACGGTGAAGGCGATGATAGACGGTGCGGGATGCATCAGATTTTCTCCAAAGCTTTGTCGAGCCACCCAAGAAGGCCGGACGGTTCTTGCGCGACCGGTTCAAGGAGCGGGGCGAGGATGTCGATCTGCTCATCCTTGGGACGCGGCGGCAGGTATTTGTTGACGGGCTTGGTGCCTTGTTCGGGCATCAGGTCGAACCCGCCGCGTTCGGCCACCAGCTTGCTGACATCCGAGTTTTCGTCGCCCAAATCGCCGAAATGGCGCGCGCCTGCGGGGCAGGTCCGCACGCAAGCGGGCTGGCGGTCTTCCTCGGGCAGGTTTTCATTGTAGATGCGGTCGACGCAGAGGGTGCATTTCTTCATCACGCCCTCGGTCTGATCCAGCTCCCGCGCGCCGTAAGGGCAGGCCCAGGCACAGAGCCCGCAGCCGATGCAGTCGGACTCGTTTACCAGCACGATCCCGTCTTCGACCCGCTTGTAGCTGGCGCCAGTGGGGCAAACGGTGACGCATGGTGCGTCCTCGCAATGCAGGCAGGATTTGGGGAAGTGGATGGTTTGGGCGGCACCCACATCCGGCTGCACCTCGTAGCTGTGGACGCGGTTCAGAAAGGTGCCGACCGGGTCCTTTCCGTAAGCGTTCTGGTCACTGAGCGGCGCGCCGTAGTTTTCGGTGTTCCAGCCTTTGCAGGAGACGACGCAGGCATGGCAACCCACGCAAGTGTCGAGGTCGATGACGAGGCCGAGCTTCTTGTCGGTTTGGGTTGGGAGAGTGGTCATTGTTGGCCCTCCTATGATGATTGTCCAGCAGGACATTGATTTTGTTTGATTTTAAATTCGGTA
>JAPORH010000102.1 GCA_026710325.1 Litoreibacter sp.
GTGGCGGGCTAAGGCCCTACTTTCGCACAGAACCACCTAAAGTCATAAGACAAGCATATCGGTGTGTCGGACAATTACGTCAGCCAAGTATTAAACGAAAAGATCGGCCAGAGCTTTTTTGACTTTGTGAACAGCTACCGCGTGAAGGAGGCCCAGACACGGTTGCTCAACTCTGATGAAACGATCCTCGCAATTGCCTATGACATTGGATTTAACTCACGTTCTTCATTTTATACGGCGTTTAAGAAAGGCACCGGACAGACGCCAACAGCATTTAGATCCAAGGCTGTCCGGCCCGACTGACAAAGACAATAAACTGTCTGTTTCAACCGATCCGGACGCCATCTGACATGCAATGCGGCAGTCTCAACTGAAACAGATTGGAGACAGCCCCATGAAATATCAAACTGTTCTGGTTCTTTGCCTGGCATCCTGTGCCGCGGCGCCTTTCAGCGGTTCCGAGGGTCTCGACGGTATTTGGATGTCCGACGGCTATGGCATCGTGGCCGAAATTCAAGACAGCCGGGCTCGGGCCTATCAATTTGCGGGGGATTACTGTTTGCCTGACGGCCAGAGTTGGGAGCGCCTTGCATCGTTTTTTTCAGGCATCAAGGTCGAACTTCAAGCAGACGGCAAAACAGCCTTGTTCGCATCACCCTTTGCGCAGCACCGCATCAAAGCCAACCGGATAGCAGCACTTCCCCCCGCTTGTCGCAATCCGCCTGAAGATACACCGATCGGTAATTTTGAAGCGTTTGTTGCCTTCTTCGAACATAGCTACGCTTTTTTCGATCTTTATGGCGTTGATTGGCAAGAAGCTGTGAAGAGCGCGCGTTCTCAAATCCGACCCGACATCAGCGACAAAGACCTGTTTCAGGTCATGGCGCGGATGATGGCTCCGTTGCGTGACGGACATCTGGAGCTGAACGGGCGCGATGGTCGAAAAGACTTAACTTTCAAACCTAACGTCGGGCGAACACATCGCGCGTTGCAAGCCGCCGCGGACCGCAGCGGTCGGACATATGGCGAACAAATAGACATGTTCCACGAAGCTTTTTGGAAAGGCAGTGTTCAAGATCGGATTCTCAAGGGCGGTGGCGTATTTGCCGGAAACCGGCGTATCCAATATGGTGTCGTAGACGGTGACATAGGCTACATCGCTCTTGTCACCCTCGCAGGCTACAATCGTGATAGGCCTGAGCCTGAACGCGATTTGCAAACGGTTAACGACGTTATGGAAGGCGCCCTGCAAGATTTTCAACACGCGGGCGTACGCGCCGTGGTCCTTGATCTCAGTGTGAATTACGGCGGCTTTGATTTCGTATCGCGGGCGGTTGCTGAACGCTTCGCGTCGCAAAAAACACATGCCTATACAAAACATGCGGGCGACGCCGAAGAGCCGATCCGGACGCAAGTGTTTCTTAACCCGAGCTCCGAAACGCGTTTCGAAGGCCCTGTCTATGTGATGACGAGCAATGTGACCGTCAGTGCGGGTGAAGTTCTGACAATGGCTTTGCGTGCGCTTTCCAATGTCACGCATGTCGGGGAGCCCACCCGTGGCGCGTTGTCCGATGTTCTTGATCGCACGCTTCCAAATGGTTGGGAGCTTTCGCTTTCGAATGAGGTCTATCTAGATAGCGATGGCGTCACATGGGAAGGCCGCGGCATACAGCCCGATTGGGACATGTCTGTCTTTCCCGATGAGCAGCCGATCGCTGGTCATTGGGCAGCCATTCAAAGCCTATTGAGCAAAATCTAAGCCAACTTCATTCGTCCAAACCTATAGGCGCGGGCGACATGGGCTTAGGAGAGACCCATCTCGTTCCAGAAGGCGAAGGTCCGAGCCAATGCCGGTCGCAAGGAAATCAAACTTATGAATCGAAGAACATTCAGTACACTTGGCTTGGCTGCTACCTTTGCGCCTCTGCCCTCCCAACCTCATGCGCAGCCCGTTTCGCATGAGAAGGTTGGCTATCAAATTGCCGCCATCAACGACGGTCTTTTGACGTCACAATTTGGGGGTAGGGCGACTGCGAACCGCGCCGTCGATCATGATACACTCTTTCAGGTGGCATCCTGTTCAAAGACAGTCACCTCGCTTGCCGTCATGACGCTCGTGCGGGACGGCCGCCTCGAGCTCGACGCACCTGTGAACCCATATCTCACACGCTGGCAATTGCCTGGACGGCGGGGCGACAAGGCTACGATTGCAGAGCTTATGTCGCATACAGCTGGCACGTCGGTTCATGGGTTTGAGGGATATGGACCCTCCGAAGATCTCCCTCAGCTCGTCGAGATCCTTGGCGGATGGCGACCTGCAAATTCCGCTGCGGTCCGTGCCAGGCCTCGAATGTTCACTCACTTCAGGTATAGCGGCGGCGGTACGATGGTGTTGCAAGCGCTAATCGAAGATGTGACCAGAGAACCGTTTTCGGTCTACACTAAAAGAACGGTACTTGATCCGGTCGGGGCCTCAGCGGCGAGCTTTGCTATCTCTCCGAAGACAGCTTACGCGCATGGCGTCTATGAAAGCGGCGCGCCTGTGGAAGGCGGGTTCAAAAGACATCCAGAGAGTGCCGCCGCTGGTCTCTGGGCCACGGCATCTGATCTCGCAAAAATTCTTCAGGCAGTTCTCAAGTCTGTGCGTCGAAGAAAGCAGGCTATTCTTCCCTATGAGCTGGCGGCGCGTATGGTCACGCCCGTGAGTCGACAATCCGGCTTGGGCATATTTGTTGATCCCGGCCGCGTCATTTGGCACGAGGGGCGAAATCATGGATTTGATGCGATCATGGCCGCAGATCTGACATCTGGCCGGGTTCGGGCCGCAGTGGCCAATCGGAACGGTGCCCTTGAACGCTATGCAAAGGGGCTTTTGCCGCAATAAGTCTTTGATCAGAAAGCGTGAGGGCTGAGTAAATGGACAGTATTCTGGTCGAAATGACAGCGATTGGAACAGTCGCGGTGGCCCTTTTCGGCGCTGCTTGTTGTTTCATGCAATCGCGCCACTCCCACGTTGCTCAAAGCTTCGCGGTTTTTCTCATTGCAATCGCGGTAAACAACTTACCCGAAGCTTTCTCGCAAATATTGGCCACCATCCCGAGTGGAACTAAATCGGTTGCAGACCTCGTTACTTGGCCCAGTTCATTTTTTCTGGCGCCGCTCTTTTGGCTCTATGTGTTGCGTCTCACATCCTCCGAGCACGAAGGAACAAAGCGGCTTTTCTGGCACCTTTCCCTTCCGATTGCCTCGATCATCGTCACGTTAATAGTATTAGTTATGCCGTCAGAGTTCCGAGAGGGTCTATATTCAGAAGATCCGCAAATGGACACCGCGTTGGATGTTACGATCGCGATATTTATGGGGTTGCTCCACCTTACACTTTTTCCGCAAATTGCGTTCTACCTGATCCTGATTTTGCGACGATTGGCGCGGTTCCGTCTTAAACTTCGCGACTATTATTCTAGTACCGAACGGTATGAGCTGCGATGGATATACGTCATTGGCGGATTGGGTTTTTTGTTTTGGTCCGCAAATACGCTGTTGTTGTTCATAGTCGCTGGATACGAGCAGGCTCCGCCCTGGGCGGTCAACCTTGCAAGCGTCGCCGGGTTCATTCTCGTCAGCGCGATTGCGCTTTGGGGACTGCGCCAGCACCCACCTTTGGCGCCCGACTCTGACGACCCGCCGGCGCAGGCGAAAGTTCAGACAGGTGGAAAATATGAGAAATCGGCTTTGAGCAGTGAGGCCTCAGAGCGTTTGAGCCGTAAACTTCGCAACGCTATGGAAGTGGATCAATTGCACCGTGATGCCAACCTGTCGCTTTGGGATTTGGCCAGCCATATCGGTGCCTCATCGAACTATATTTCTCAAACCTTGAACGAGGTGATCGGTGAGAGCTTCTTCGATTTTGTAAACGCTTACCGCATCGCGGAAGCCAAACGCATGCTGGCAACCACAAACGAGTCGGTCTTGAACATCACCTACGATGTCGGCTTCAACGCCAGATCCTCGTTTTACAACGCGTTCAAACGGCACACCGGGCAAACACCCACAAGCTATCGCAAAAAAATGTCTAACCCTGAGGGGATGGACGACATGCCCCGCCAGATCAAGGACACCTGATCCGACTCAACTGATCAGGACCTGAAGACCCCCCACTCACCACACAAAAGTAACAGGCACCGTGGTCCCCCGCGGTGCCTGAAGCCCGGCCGCCGACCGGGCCGACCAAAAATTCCAAATAAATGAGAAAGAAAGACCATGAAACGATACATCATTCTAGCAGTCCTCGGGCTGAGCGCGTGCGACTCTCCTGCAGAGATTGCGGCGGCCAAACAGCTGGACGAGGCCTGTCTGAAAGGAAACATCGAAGCCTGCGCCGCCGTTCAACGAAGGGTCGACAGCCGCAACCAAACGCTCGCCACAACAGCGGCGGGCTTTGACTAGCTGAACGCGTCGCTTTGAAGACCTAGCGAAGACAAGCTCATAAACATGGGATCTGATCGGTCGCGCCGGTCAGGTCCTTGGACTTGCCGGTCCGCCCGATTGCTTAAGTGGCGTGGGCCAAGAGATAGGCACCAACTATAGCCTTGTTTTCAAGCCAAGGCTGGGCGTTAGTCCAAGCGTCTTGCATAAATATCGCCTGAATTCGCGCTTTCCGGCAGGTTTTGAATCTCATGATTGATATCGCGGCCGGAGATCCAATTGTTATGTCGCAGCGCGTGGTCCTCGCCCAGACTTAGGTTGAACTCAAAACGCCCCAGGTTTTCAAGATGACCCAGGCAGTCATAGGCGATGCCGCGTTGTATTGTCGTGAATTCAAAAGACAGTGTCGAGATTGGCGTGGAAAGACCCGCCAAAGCTTCTGCCTCGTACCCTTCGACATCGATTTTGACAAAATCGGGTTGGCCGTAGCGTTCGATAAGCCGTTCGAGGGTCGTCATGGGGACTTTGATATGCTTATCCCACTTCTGACCTGTCCAATTGGCAGAAGCTTGTGCGGCCTTAATAAGTAGAGTCAGGGAGAGGCGCGCCCTGCTGTAGGTGCGGGGAGTTGCTGTTTTCCGGTGGCTTTCGCCCTTTACCGGTGCCTCAATCCTCACCTTGGCCAC
>JAPORH010000207.1 GCA_026710325.1 Litoreibacter sp.
AGGTGACGCCTGAGGCCTTTGTTGATGTGCCGCAAAAGCGGATCGTGTTTGACTATACTTATGACGGCGTCATGCGCTCTTACGAGGCCAGCCGCGAACGGATCGGGGTCGAGAACGCCGATGTGCTTTTGATCCATGATGTCGATGTCTTTAGCCAGGGCAGCCAAGAGGCCTCGGACGCTAAGGTACGCGAGCTCTTTGACGGCGGAGGCTACAGAGCATTGGACGAATTGCGCAGCGCAGGCGATGTCGCCGCCATTGGCGCGGGCGTGAATGAATGGCAGGTCTGTGAGCGGCTCTTGGGACTGGGGGATTTCGACGGATTCCTGTTGGCCGGGCGTTATACCCTCTTGGAACAAGAGGCGCTGGATAGCTTTCTGCCTCTGTGTGTGGCGCGCGACGTCGGGATCATTCTGGGTGGGCCCTACAACTCTGGCATTCTGGCCTCGGGTCCTGTGCCCGGGGCCAAGTTCAACTATGCCGATGCGCCGCCCGAGATCCTCGAACGGACCCGCCAAATCCAAGCCGTCTGTGCGGCCCATGACACCCCGCTCATCGCGGCGGCGCTGCAATTTGTCATGGGCCACCCCGCCGTCAAAACGGTCATCCCCGGCGCCATGAGCGCCGATGAAGTCCGCGCCAATGTTGAGGTGTTCAAGACTGACATTCCTGACGGGTTGTGGTCCGACCTGAGGTCCGAAGGCCTGATCCGCCCCGACGCCCCCCTACCGAGCGAGGCCTAACCCCATGTTGCGCAATATCGATCCGATCCTTTCTCCTTACCTGCTGCATGCCCTTCGAGCCATGGGCCATGGCGACGAAATCGTCATCGTGGACGCGAATTATCCTGCTGAGAATGCGGGACCGCTCTGTATCCGGGCCGACGGGTCCGACGCGAGCGCGATCTTGCGTGCCATTCTGTCGGTTATGCCGCTTGATACCTTTGTCGATGATCCCGCGCTGACGATGCAGCCGGTTGATGATCCAAACATCATTCCAGAGGCTGTGAAAGATTTTCAAACCGTCATCAACGAGACCGCCGACGCCCCGCGCGAGATCCAGACGCTGGAGCGATTTGCCTTTTACGACCGCGCCGCACAGGCCTATGCCGTGGTGCAAAGCGGCGAGCGGCGGCTTTACGGCAACATCATCCTCAAGAAAGGCATCATTAAATGAGGATCGATGCCCATCAGCATTTCTGGGTTGTTGAGCGGGGGGATTACGGGTGGCTGACGCCTGACCTGACCGCGCTCTACCGCGATTTCGCGCCCAGTGATCTGATGCCGCTTTTGGTGGACCAAGGGATTGACGGAACCGTGCTGGTCCAGGCCGCGCCGACCGTGGCGGAAACGCACTATATGCTGCAACTGGCTGACGCGCATGACGAGATCAAAGGCGTCGTCGGTTGGGTCGATTTCGAAGCTGCGGACGGGCCAGACGTGATCGCCGAACTCGCCCAACACCCCAAGCTCGTGGGCCTGCGCCCGATGATCCAGGACATCGCCGATGATGACTGGATGCTGGGCGCCGCGCTGACGCCCGCCTTCCAGGCGATGGTGCAAGCCGATCTTGTCTTTGACGCGCTGACGCTGCCCCGGCACCTTGCGAATTTGGAAACCCTGCTGGTGCGGCACCCCGATCTGAGCGTCGTCATCGACCATGGCTCGAAACCGGAGATCGCCCAAAACGGCTTTGACCGCTGGGCCCCGGCCATGGCGCGGCTGGCTGCAAATACCTCCGCCAAGGTCAAGCTGTCGGGCCTTGTGACCGAAGCGGGCGCGGAGTGGACTACCGAAGACCTGCGCCCCTATGTTGATCACCTGCTAGGCACCTTTGGCCCCGCGCGGATGATCTGGGGTAGTGATTGGCCGGTCTGCACCCAGGCCAGCAGTTACGCGCGCTGGTGCGACACGACCGAGCTGCTCTTAAACTCTCTCACCAGCGATGACACCGCCGCGTTTATGGGGCGCAATGCAATCGACACTTACAAATTGGATATCTCAGCATGACAGACAGGCTTGCCGGAAAAACCGCTTTACTCAGCGCCGCAGGGCAGGGGATTGGCCACGCCACGGCGCTGGCCTTTGCCGCCCAAGGGGCCCAGGTGATCGCCACCGACATCAACGCTGACACGCTCGCGACACTGGACGGGGTCGAGGGGATCACAACCCGGCTTTTGGACGTGACCAATGCCGATCAAGTGACGGCGCTGACCGCCGATATCGGGCCGGTTGACTGCCTTTTTAACTGCGCGGGCTTTGTCGCCAATGGCAGCATCCTGGATGGCACCGAAAAGGAGTGGATGTTTAGTTTTGAGCTGAACGTTTTTGCCATGCACCGCATGATCCAGGCAACCTTGCCCGGGATGCTGGACCAAGGCGGCGGGTCGATCATCAACATCTCGTCGGTGGCCTCGTCGATCAAAGGCGTTGTGAACCGCTATGCCTATAGCACGACCAAAGCGGCGGTGATCGGCATGACCAAATCTGTTGCGGCGGACTATGTGACCCGCGGCGTGCGTTGCAATGCGATCTGCCCGGGCACCGTCGACAGCCCCAGCATGCATCAGCGGTTGCGCGATACGGGCGACTATGAAGCCGCCCACGCGGCCTTTATCGCCCGCCAGCCCATGGGGCGCATCGGCACAGCAGAAGAAATCGCAGCCATGGCGGTCTACCTCGCCTCGGACGAAAGCAAATTCACAACCGGTCAGGCGCTCGCCGTCGACGGCGGTTGGTCAATCTAGTCAAAGGAAAACGCGATGAAACTTCTCCGATTTGGCGCAGCTGGCGCGGAAAAGCCCGGGATGCTGGACGCAAGTGAGACCATCCGCGATCTGTCCGGCGTCATTGATGATGTGGCCGGTGATATGCTGAGCGATGCCAGCCTCGCGAAACTCGCGGCGCTCGACCCCAGCACCTTGCCCGAGGTCCCTGCAGACACCCGCCTGGGGCCTTGCGTCGGGCAGGTGGGCAAGTTGATCTGCATCGGCCTGAACTATGCCGACCATGCCGCCGAAAGCGGCCTGGCGCTGCCTGAAGAACCGGTTGTGTTCTTCAAGGCAACCTCGGCCATCATCGGCCCGAACGACACCGTCGAAATCCCCCGCAACTCTGTCAAAACCGATTGGGAGGTCGAGCTGGGCGTCGTCATCGGCAAGCCCACGAAATATGTCAGCAAGGCCGCCGCGCTGGATCACGTGGCGGGCTATTGCGTCATCAACGACCTCTCTGAACGGGATTTCCAAATCCACCGCTCAGGCCAGTGGGTCAAAGGCAAATCCGCCGACACATTCGGCCCCATCGGCCCTTGGCTGGTGACGCGCGATGAGGTTGCCGACCCCCAAGCGCTGCCCATGTTCCTTGAGGTGAACGGGCATCGCTATCAGGACGGCTCGACCGAGACGATGCATTTTGATGTCGCGACCGTGATCTCCCATCTGAGCGAGTTCATGAGCCTCCAGCCGGGTGATGTGATCTCGACCGGGACACCTCCGGGCGTGGGTATGGGGCAGAAGCCTGAAACCTATCTGAAGCCGGGCGACAAAATGACCCTTGGGATCGAAGGTCTGGGCACGCAAACCCAAGACGTGGTTGCCAGCGCATGACCCAAATTACTGGCATACGCACCTTTGATCTGAGGTTCCCAACCTCTGAAAGCTTGGATGGCTCGGACGCGATGAACCCGGACCCCGATTACTCGGCGGCCTATGTCGTGCTCGAAACCGACGGCCCGCATGAGGGCCATGGCCTGACCTTTACCATTGGGCGCGGCAATGAAGTCTGTGTCGCGGCTATTGAGGCCTTGGGCACGCTTGTCCAAGGCCTTGATCTGGCGTGGATATCCGAAGATATGGGTCGCTTTTGGCGCCATATGACTGGCGACAGCCAGCTGCGGTGGATCGGGCCCGACAAAGGCGCGATCCATATGGCGGCAGGGGCGGTGATTAATGCGGCCTGGGACCTCTGGGCCAAAGAGGCGGGCAAGCCGGTCTGGCTGCTCGTCGCTGAGATGTCGCCCGAAGAGATCGTGCGCCTGATTGATTTTCGTTACCTCACCGACGCGCTGACGCCGGAGGAGGCGCTCGCGCTGCTCGAAGCGCAAGCCCCTCACAAGGCCGACCGCATCGCCAAGCTGCAAAGTGAAGGCTACCCGTGCTACACCACCTCGGCGGGGTGGCTGGGTTATCCCGATGACAAGCTCCGCCGCCTCTGCCAAGAGGCCCGGGCTGCCGGGTTTACGCATACCAAGTTTAAGGTGGGCCGCGACCTCGACGACGATATCCGCCGCCTGACCATCGCGCGCGAAGAGCTGGGCGAAGGCATGACCATCATGATCGACGCCAACCAGGTGTGGGAAGTGGGCCAAGCCATCGACTGGGTGCAAAAGCTCGCCTTTGCGCGCCCGTTTTTTATCGAAGAACCCACGAGCCCCGATGATGTCCTTGGTCACAAAGCCATCCGCGACGGCGTCGCACCGATCAAGGTGGCGACAGGCGAGATGTGCCAGAACCGCATCCTCTTCAAACAGCTCATCGCAGCGGGCGCAATCGACGTGGTGCAAATCGATAGCTGCCGCATGGGCGGTTTGAACGAGGTTTTGGCCGTGATGCTCATGGCGCACAAGTTTGGTTTGCCCGTTTGGCCCCATGCAGGTGGCGTAGGCTTGTGTGAATATGTTCAGCACATGTCGATGATCGACTATGTCGCGATTTGCGGCGCCAAAGACGACCGCAGGATCGAGTTTGTCGATCATTTGCACGAGCATTTTGTCGATCCATGCCGTGTTGCGGATGGGGCGTATTTGGCGCCTCAGGTTCCTGGCTTCTCAATCGAAATGAAGCCCGAAAGTATCGCCCAATATCGTTTTCCGCGCGAAGTAAAACCTTAGTGCCTTGTGCGGACGAAGAGAAAGTTGGCGCGAAAGGCAGAAAGTAAAATCTCAGAACGATTCAGCATAGGAGTATTCGATGAAAAACACTAATTTAGCGGCGGGAGTTCTTGCTGTCTCGCTCGTCTCCTCGGCGCAGGCGCAAGAACAAACAGACATGCTTGAACTTACCGATTCTGAAGCAAGCGCCTTA
Source organism: Litoreibacter sp. (assembly GCA_026710325.1). Classification (GTDB taxonomy): domain Bacteria; phylum Pseudomonadota; class Alphaproteobacteria; order Rhodobacterales; family Rhodobacteraceae; genus Litoreibacter. The sequence goes on from JAPORH010000207.1 coordinate 5,084, forward strand.
ATGCGTGACGGTGGCATTGCCAA
>JAPORH010000203.1 GCA_026710325.1 Litoreibacter sp.
GTGGCCAAGGTGAGGATTGAGGCACCGGTAAAGGGCGAAAGCCACCGGAAAACAGCAACTCCCCGCACCTACAGCAGGGCGCGCCTCTCCCTGACTCTACTAGAAAAGAACGGCGTGGATTAAGCGACGCGCTAACCATCCCCCCAGACCGAAATCTTTCGATCAATCGTCTTGCGCGATACCCCCAAACGGCGCGCCGCCTCGGCCCGGTTTCCATCGCAAAGATCAAGCACATGCAAGATGTGGCGTTGAGAAACGAGCTCCAGGCTTTCCACTGCCATATCGCCGCTCACCCCACGACCGAGGCCGGAGAATTCCTCCGGGAACTCACCCAGAATGACCGAGCGTTCGATCATGTTGCGCAACTCCCGCACATTGCCGGGCCAGTCGTAGCGGCGCAGCTTCAAAAATGTCTCTTCGCTCATCTCAAGCGCCGGCATGCCGAGGGATTTCGAGAACTGCGTCATAAAAAACGCAGCCAGTTCAACAATATCTTCCGAACGCAGCGCAAGCGGCGGCATCTCCAGCTTGATGACGTTGATGCGGTGGAACAAGTCGGCGCGCAGCCGGCCCTCGGCTACAGCCTCCTCCAGATTAGCGTTGGTGGCAAAAAGGAAGCGCACATCGAGCGGGAATTCCCGTTCTGCGCCGACCGCGCGCAGTTTTTTGTCCTCCAGGATACGCAGGAGCGCGGCTTGCAGCCGCTCCGGCATCAACGCGACCTCATCAAGGAACAGTGTGCCGCCATCCGCCAACATCAACAGCCCCGGTTGGATTTGCTCGCCATGCTCAACCCGGCCAAACAGCTCGCTGGCGAAGTGTTCAGGATCAATCGCGGCGCAGTTCACTGCAACAAAGGGGCTTTCTGCGCGTGGCGACAACGCGTGCAACTGGCGGGCCGCTAGCTCCTTGCCGGTACCGCTGGCACCGGTGAAGAGCATAGGTATCGGCAAGGGGGCGACCTTTAACAATGTCTCCCGCACCGCGTTCATAGCTGGCGAATGCCCCAGCATCGGCCCGCGGCCCTTCTCGGCAATCAGTTCGCGCCGCAAGAGCGTGTTGTCGCGGCGCAAGTATTTACGATCCAGCGTGCGCTCTATCGCGCCAACGATCTGGTTGGCGCGGAACGGCTTCAAAACGAAATCGCTCACTCCGGCTCTAAGCGCGGTGATCGCGGTCTTCAGGTCCGCATAAGCCGTGATCATGATCACATCGGTGAACAGCCCGCGCTGTCGCTGCTCCGCAATCCAGTCGAGTCCGGTTTTGCCCGGCATTATGTTGTCGAGGATGACGATATCGAAATGCGCGTCATCCAGTTTGGCCGAGGCCTCCTTGGGCGACGCCGCCTCCTCCACCCGTTTGACCCGTCCGCTGAGCGTTTTGGTCAAAAAGTTTCGGATGCCCATCTCGTCATCGACGATAAGGACAGAAGCCCCCGCCAGCAGGCTGGTGGCCTCTTCGACATCATCACGGGTGTCCTGCGCCAGCGCCGACATCAATCAATCCGCACATTCGGGCCGGAATGAACATCGCTGGAGGAGAAGCCTGCCTGCCCCAGACCATACCATGCCACGACTGAGATCACGATGATGGCCGCGAAGCCTGTTAACATTGGTTTCATGTCCCTTACTCCCCCCGCGTTGCGTCCCGCAAAAAAGCGATCAGATCGGCGCGGTCCTGCGCTCCCGCGATCACCTGCATCGGCATCTTGGAGCCGGGAATGTAGTGGTCCGGCCCCTCGTCGAATAATGCATCAATTGTCTCGCCGCTCCAAATGATCTCTGATCCGTCCAGCGTGTCGGAATAGAGATAGCCCGGCACGGTGCCCGCGCGGCGCCCGAAAACCTTATGCAATGTCGGACCCGCTTTGCGCGATGGTCCGGCCTCAAGCGTATGGCAAATAGAGCATTTGCGCATGAATTGCCGCTCGCCATTGGGCATGGTGGCTGCCTCCCGCAGGAAGCTGCGGTCCCCGCTGATCCCAGGCTCAAACTCCGTAAGCGACGCCACAGGCCAGGCGTAGATCACATCATCGAGCCCGCCCGCGTAGATCGTCTTTCCATCCGGCGAAAAGGCCAGCGCCCAAACGGGCCCCTGCCGCGCAGCGCGGAAATCGCGGGTGATGCGCCATTCATTCGTGTCGATCATCATGATGAAGCCATGCCCGTCCCCCACGGCAAGTTGCCCGGTGTCTTCGTGATAGGCCATGGCCAGAATGGGCCTGCGGTCGAGGGTGAAATCGGCGATTTCTTCGCCGTCAAGCGTCATGACCCGCGTCCCGCCATCAACGGCGCCATATGCGATCCAATCGCCGCCCACGATGAGCTTGTTGATGCCAAAGCCGTGGGTCACTAGCACGCGGGAGGACGGGTTGTCCCAAGGCCCCTCCCACGCGCGGATCGTCCCGTCCGACGAGGTCGAAAGCAAACCGCCGCCCGGCGCAAACCGCACATCAGTCACGTTGGAGCGGTGACCAAGAAGTTCGCGCGTCAGTACCAGGCCGGGCGTGGCCAGAGTGCCCAAAAGCTCCATGAGCCGAAGAGACCCGTCCCAGCTGGCCGTCGCAATCCGGCCGCTTTCCGCGTCATAGGCAATACCCGCAACTTTCCCTTGATGCTTGGTCAGCTCAAATGGTCTATCCAGCGCCGGATGCCACAGCAAAACCCGGAAATCATCGCTGCCAGAAATGAGCGCCGGAGCTTGGCTATAGTTCAAAGAAATAACGGCGGCGTCATGCCCTTCTAACCACTCCGGCACACCATCCGTCCAAAGCCCAAGGGAATTGTCAAAGCTGGCCGACGCCACCTGCCCCTCAGGCGACACGGCGAGCCCCATGATCGGGCCGCCATGTCCCTTCAAGGTCGTAAACTCCTGCGCCTGCGCGCCCACGCTTATGCTTAGGCTCATGAGCGCAACGCATGCCAAAGCACGCAGCATCGCCCTACTCCGCTGGCGTCGCGCCGCCCGGCGCCTCTTTCTCCTTGGCCTTTACTTCCTCCAGCCAAAGCGAATGGTGCTGATGCGCCCAAGCCTCGTCCACTTGGCCCGAGCCCATGGCGTCGTAAGCGCCCTCCATGCCGACCGAGCCGATATAGATATGCGCAATGATAATCGCCATCAGCACGAAGCTGACGATGGCATGCCACGCGGAGGCGAATTGCATCTCCTCCTGCGGCGACAGCTCTGTTGGGAAAGGTGCCATACCCAGCCATTCGTTCACGCCGAAGCCGTTCAGGGCGGTAAAGGTCTTGGCAAAGAGCGGCAGCTCAAAGGGAAACAGCAGCGACAGGCCCGATACGCTGATTGAGCCGCCCAGCAAGATCACAGACCAAAAGATGATCTTCTGCCCGCCGTTAAACTTTTTGGCGGGTGGATGCTTCTTGCCGATGATGCCGCCAAATTGCGCGAACCATTTCAGGTCCGTCCGGCTCGGTAAGTTGTGAATGACCCAGAAGACAAACACCATGACCAGCGCCAGCATGAAGGCCCAGGATACATTGTTGTGAATGAATTTCGAAGCCGTCAGCAGGGTCGAGTTGAACTCCCGCCCGAGGTAAGGCGCGATGAATTGCCGGCCTAAGAGAACAAAGAGCCCAGTGAACCCCAGCAGGATGAAGGACCCCGCCAGCAGCCAATGGGCAAAGCGCTCGACCGCGTTGAACCGCTGCACAGTGCGGCCGGTCATCTCCGCATCCACGGCGATACGGCCGCGTAGAACAAAGAAAATGACCAAAAGCCCGAGCGTTCCCAGCAAGAGGTATGTGCCGTATTTTGTCAGCGGGCCCTCCCGGAACTGATACCAGGCCATGCCGCCATCTTGCACCAGCACCTTTGCAACGTCGCCGCCAGCAGAGACGGTGATATTGGCTTCATCGAAACGCAATGCGCGCCACAGATCGGGGTCCGACGCGCCGCCCAAGGTGCCAAGCTGGTTTGAAATGCCAGCGGCACTATCCGGGTCACCGAATTCGCGTCGGAATGAAGTGTCGACCTCCTCACCGCGCTGGCGCGCCATGATGTCTTCGCGCGTCTGCGCCCCGCCTGTCGCAGGTCGCGCCTCGATCTTCGCAGGTGCGACCTCGGAGACAGGCTCGTCGTCAAGCCGCACATTCGGGTTATCCTGGGCTACAGCCGCACTGGCGAAAAGAACAAAAAGAAAGCAGAGAAGAGCGCGCATTTGGGTCCTCGATCTGTCAGAAAATTCGAAGGGCTGGACGGGTGAGCCCCATCCAGCCGGAAGTTAAGCGGAGGGCGGCGGACCGCCCTTCCAAGAAGGTTTTAGCCTTCGCGCTGCCCGTAGGCAGAGCCCCAGCCCCAAGCGCCCGAGCCGAAGCCGCGGGCCACCACACGCTCGCGGTAGATGGCCGACACGACGTCGCCATCGCCCGCCAGCAGGGCCTTGGTGGAGCACATCTCAGCGCAGATCGGCAGCTTGCCTTCGGCAATCCGGTTCCGCCCGTATTTGGCGAATTCGGCGGTGGAGTGCGTCTCCTCAGGACCACCTTCACAGAAGGTACATTTGTCCATCTTGCCGCGAGACCCGAAATTGCCAGCCTGCGGGAACTGCGGCGCGCCAAACGGGCACGCGTAGAAGCAGTAGCCGCAGCCGATGCACAGGTCCTTGGAGTGCAGAACGACCCCTTCTTCATTTTGATAGAAGCAGTCGACCGGGCACACCGCCATGCAAGGCGCGTCCGAACAATGCATGCAGGCCACGGAGATCGACCGCTCGCCCGGGTCACCATCATTGATGGTCACCACGCGGCGCCGGTTGATGCCCCAGGGCACCTCATGCTCGTTCTTGCACGCGGTCACGCAGGCATTGCACTCAATGCAGCGTTCGGCGTCGCAAAGAAACTTAGCTCTAGCCATTCTCGTTCCTCCTTACGCTGTCCAGATTTTGCAGAGAGTCGCTTTCGTCTCCTGCATCTGGGTGACTGAGTCATAACCGTAGGTCTGGGCGGTGTTGGTGCTTTCGCCCAACACATAAGGGTCGGCGCCATCGGGATACTTGTCCCGCTGGTCCTCGCCCTCGAAATGCCCGCCGAAGTGGAATGGCATGAAGGCGACGCCCTCACCCACCCGGTTGGTTACCATGGCCATAACCTTGACCTTGCCGCCTTCCGGCCCTTCGACCCACACTTGGCTTCCATCCCGCACGCCCAAATTGTTGGCATCGCGCGGGTTGATCTCCACAAACATATCCTGCTGCAGCTCGGCCAGCCACGGGTTGGACCGTGTCTCGTCGCCGCCGCCCTCATATTCGACCAAGCGGCCGGAGGTGAGGATGATCGGATAATCCTTGGAGAAGTCGTTCTTCTGGATCGACGCATACAAGGTCGGCAGCCGGTAGGCGTAACGGTCCTCATATGTTGGGTAGTCGGCCACAAGGTCACGACGGTTGGTGTAAAGCGGCTCACGGTGCAGCGGCACTGGATCCGGGAAGGTCCAAACCACCGCCCGCGCCTTGGCGTTGCCGAAGGGCGCACACTCATGCTTGATGGCCACCCGCTGGATGCCGCCCGAGAGGTCGGTTTTCCAGTTGGTCTTTGGACCGGCCACAGCGTCAATCGCCGCGCGCTCCTCAGCAGTCAGATCACCATCCCAACCCAAGTCCATCAGCATCTGCATAGTGAATTCGGGATATCCGTCCTGGATTTCCGAGCCCACGCTGTAGACGCCTTCGGCCAACAGGTTGTCGCCGTCCCGCTCCACGCCGAAACGCGCACGGAAGGTCAAACCACCCTCTGAGACAGGTTTCGACATGTCATAGAGGTTTGGCGTGCCAGGGTGGTTCATCTCTGCGGTGCCCCAGCACGGCCATGGCAGACCGTAGTAGTCGCCATCTGCCGGGCCACCGATCGCTTGCAGCGTCGTGCGGTCAAACGTGTGCTGGTTCTCCATATGCAGCTTGATCCGCTCCGGAGATTGGCCCGTGTAGCCCACCGTCCACATGCCGCGGTTGATCTCGCGCAGCGTGTCTTCGATGTTTGGCGTCACCCCGTCCTCTTCCATCGCAATGTTGCGGAAGAAGCGGTCGGCAAAACCGAACTTCTGCGCAAACATGCCGATGATCTCGTGATCGGGTTTGGACTCAAAGAGCGGGTCCACCACCTTTTCGCGCCATTGGATCGACCGGTTAGATGCGGTGACCGAGCCATAGGTCTCGAACTGGGTCGAGGCCGGCAGTAGGTACACCCCATCCGTGCGGTCATGCAGCACGGCCGAGACGGTTGGATAAGGGTCGATCACCACGAGCATATCGAGCTGCTCCATGGCGGTCTTCATTTCCTTCATCCGCGTCTGGGAGTTTGGCGCATGGCCCCAAAGCACCATGGCACGAACCTTGTTGGGGTTGTCCATGTTGTCAGGGTCTTCAAGCACGCCGTCGATCCAACGCGATACCGGGATGCCGGAGAGGTTCTGGAGGGATTTCTCCTTGCCTTCCTTGTCCTTGATCTTGTCGAACCGCGCGTTTAACCACTCGGCATCTTCGCCCCAAACCCGCGCCCAATGAGCCCAGGACCCTGCAGCCAGGCCGTAGTAGCCAGGCAGCGTGTGGGACAAAACACCAAGGTCGGTTGCACCTTGCACGTTGTCGTGGCCGCGGAAGATGTTGGTGCCGCCACCAGATGTACCCATGTTGCCAAGGGCCAACTGCAGCACGCAGTAAGCGCGTGTATTGTTGTTGCCGTTGGTGTGCTGGGTGCCACCCATGCACCAGATCACGGTGCCGGGGCGGTTATTGGCCAGCGTCCGGGCGACCCGCTTGAGCTGGGAGCCGGGAGTGCCGGTCACACGCTCGACTTCTTCAGGCGTCCATTTGGCCACTTCTTCCTTGATCTGGTCCATGCCCCACACGCGGGTGCGGATGAACTCCTGATCTTCCCAACCATTGTCGAAGATATGCCACAGGATGCCCCACACCAGCGCCACGTCGGTGCCGGGACGGAAGCGGACATATTCATCCGCATGCGCGGCCGTACGCGTGAAGCGCGGGTCGCACACGATCACTGGCGCGTTGTTTTGTTCCTTGGCACGCAGAAGGTGCAAAAGCGAAACAGGGTGCGCCTCGGCAGGGTTGCCGCCGATGATGAAGATGGCTTTCGAGTTGTGGATATCGTTGTAGCTGTTGGTCATGGCGCCGTAGCCCCATGTATTCGCAACACCCGCAACGGTGGTGGAGTGACAAATCCGGGCCTGGTGATCCACGTTATTCGTGCCCCAATAGGCCGCGAACTTTCGGAACAGGTAGGCCTGCTCATTGTTGTGCTTGGCCGAGCCCAGCCAGTAGACGCTATCAGGGCCGCTTTCGTCCCGGATATTCATCATACCGTCGCCGATCTCGTTGATCGCCTGCTCCCATGAGATGCGCTTCCACTCACCACCCTCTTTCTTCATCGGGTATTTGAGGCGGCGCTCGCCATGGGCGTGCTCGCGCACTGCCGCGCCCTTGGCGCAATGCGCACCGAGGTTGAACGGGCTGTCCCAGCCGGGCTCCTGGCCCGTCCAGACGCCGTCCTGAACTTCGGCCACAACGGTGCAGCCGACAGAGCAGTGCGTACATACGGATTTCTTCAATTCGACCGCGCCGACAGCGGCAGCACCTGCCGCATTGGCCTGTTGCACCGTACCGCCTGTCGCGGCAATCGCCGCCAGACCCCCGATGGCCAGGCCCGACCCGCGCAGAAACGCGCGGCGGTCGACCGAGGTGTTGCTCACCTCAGACAGGATCGAAGTCCGCTGGGGGCGTCTCGCAACCCCATTGGTCTTTTTCCTAAGCATATTGCTTTCCTCCCTTGCTCGCTCGGGCCTTTACTTGGCCGTCGCTTGCTTGGTCCCTTAATGACTTTCAGCAGTCGGGCGTCACGCAACCAGTCGCTTCAAGTCGCTCAATACATCGCGCGGCTGGCTAGAACCGCGCGCTGTCGTAATAGGCCCGCGTGTGTGCAGTGTCCTGCATCGTCTCGCGGGTCAGGTCCGGCTCGGCGGCTTCAGCAGCTGTCGTTCCAGAGGCCATCGCCACCGCGGCGGCAGGCGCTACGGTTCCGGCAAGTTTCAGAAAGTCTCTGCGATTGGTTTGTTCTTTCTTCGACATGTCCCTCTCCTTATTGGCTACGGCCCGGTCGCCCGAACCCTTGGTGACTGCCCTGCGGCAGCCGGCGAAAATCTCAGGTGCCCCCCATGCGGAAGGCTTCTTGTTCAATCTCCATGAAAATGCGGCCCACGGTCCCGACAGGTGCGAAAAAGACCGAGTTCTTGGCCCCCTCAAGGTCCGCAAAGAAATGGCCCGCCCAAGGCGCGATATGTCCGTTAAAGAATGTGCGCTGCCTTTCGATATCGGCAGGCGTGCCGAAGCGGCCAATGATCTGCGCGCCCATCATCTCCATCAGTGACGCGATATTGTCCTCAGGCTCGAACACGTTTGCGGCGCGCTCCATCCCCCGCGCTGCCATGTCCTGGCGCAACGTGGCCAGCGGCTTTTCGTTCAAGAACCCTGTCAGATAGTAACTGGCATAGGGCAGAAGCTCGCCCCGGCCCAAACCGATGAACAGCTTGTTGAATTCAGACTCAACTGCGCGTGGCTTAGATAGCTTCGCAACCGATGCGAGTGAAGCAATGGCACGGCCCAGCTCGCTGTCATCGCCCGAAAGCCCCGCGGTTTGCGCGATCAGCATCTCGTCGGCAGGCTGCGACAGGATCACGCCTAGAAAGTTGTAAAGGTCCGCGCGCAGGCGGTCTTCCTCAGAAATCTCGGGGGTCGTGGCAGCCAAGCTCATCCGGTCCTCTGTTCGTCAAATGTAAATGTCATGCGGCGGCGCGGGGCGGGAGCGAACACCTCCTCCTCCTCCGGTGCCTCGAAAGGCTCATCGGGTGCCTCGACCTGCGCTACGAGCACTGGCGGTTCTTCAATCTCAGCAGGTGCCTCTTCGACCTCTACCGGCTCTTCTTCTTCCGCCTCTTGCGCCTCAGCAGCCTCGGCCTGTCGTGCCATCTCCTCGACATGAGCCAGCATGCCTTTGCCAACCTGATAAGTGGTTTGCAGGTTTTCGATCACTGTGGCACTGTCGGTAAAATCCTCGCCGTAGTCCACGAGCCCGTCGATATTGGCCAAGACCGGGTTCAGCCGCCACAACCGGCGCAGCGCGCGGGTTTTCAAGCGCTGCGGCAGGGCCGAGGTCAGAAACTCGCGCACTTGCTCGGGACTTTCTAGTGTTTCGGGCGTGGCCAATCCGGCTTCGCTTAGCAGCTCTTCGTCGCTTTTCTCTGCAAGCTCAGCGTCACGTTCTTTTTTCTCGACAGCGATCAGCGCGGCTTCTTCCGCCAGCGCCTCCTGGGCGACCGCCTCGCGGCGGCGGGACCAGAAATCGCCGCTCACTGCACGCGTCTCCGAAGTTGTGCGGGCGAGGCATAGATGTCGCCCGCTTTGCCAATGCGCGGGTCGCCGATCCCATCTTCGACAAGATCAACACGCCGCTTGTCGCGCTTGCGTTTCACAAACGCTTCTTCCTCATAGAACCGGTCGACGAAATCCTTCACCAACTCGCGCAGCAAAGGCGGCATAGCGACCTTCTCGACAATCTCCTCCCCGCTATCGGTGTAATCCTGCGCCTCGTATGGCGAAGCAGTTACCAACACCACGTCGAGCGGATGCTCGCCCTCACCTTGTCGTATGATCACGTAGACGGATGGCGTCTCGGATTGCAGCCCGTGCAAATAAGCCTCGGCCTCTGCGCCGTGTAGCTCCAAAGTTTCGGTCGAAGCATGGTATTCGACGGCGTCACCATCGCGGCGCAATTCATGCCAATGAGCGGGCGCTGCACCCGGCAAAACCGCGCTCGCGCTCCATGCATATTTCTGCCACCGGGTCACGCCCGGAGTGCGCCTTAGGACCACGCCGATTGGAACGGCGTTATATGCCCTGGGGTTGTGATACATGCCTTGATGGCCTCCCTTACCGTATACCTTTGTATGGAAACCGGGATCCGCAAAGCGTTTTCTGCCTAATTGCGCGGCAGTTTGTGAAAACCGGTCATTTTGGGCAGGATGACCACCCGCTTGCGCTTGATCTGGTCTAAATGTCTATCCTGAGTGATTCCGTTGGAAACGGAACGCCGCGCCTTCGCACGAATCAAGCGCCGCGACGCGCCTTTCGGCCCCCGAAATCCCGCACAGAAAAGCGATTGCGAGCGCGCCAGAATCATGTGTAGCCTATGATCTCAGCAGCCCTTTGAGGGACGGAAAGGGCTGCGGCAAGGGGAGGAAACGCAATGCCTAAGTCATTGATTACATGCGACTGTTTGGGCAGTCAGCAGGTCGACGCAGATGCACTGTCGGACAGCACCGGCCTTGATGTCCGCCCCCCCTGCACCGCCCTCTGCACAACTCAGATCGACAAGGCGGCCGAGGCCCTTCAAGCCGGTGATGCAATTTTTTGTTGCACGCAGGAGGCGCGCACCTTCGAAGCCCTTGCCGACGAATTGGGGGTAGAGGCCCCCCCGACCCTCGACCTGCGCGACCGGGCCGGTTGGACCGATGACACGGCCTCCACCCTACCCAAAATGTCCGCGCTGATAGCAGAGGCGATGCTGCCCGCAGCCCCCGCCAAGACGCTCGACGTCGTCTCGGAAGGGCTCTGCCTGATCCTTGGCCCTGCTGACACCGCACTCGCGGCGGCGGAACAGCTCTCCGATCACCTTGGCGTCACCGTGCTACTCGACAACGCCGAAGAGCTGCCTGACACCCGCGATTTCGACGTCATCATCGGCAAGCTGCGCAGCGCCACCGGCGCGCTCGGCCAATTCGCCTTACGCATCGCCCAGCTGCAAATGATCGAGCCCGGCGGGCGCGGCGGCTTCACCTTGTCCGAGCCACGCGATGGCGGGGCGTCGGAATGCGATATCGTGCTCGACCTGCGCGGTACCGATCCGCTTTTCCCCGCGCATGAAAAGCGCGAGGGGTATCTGCGCGCCGATCCCTCCCATGCGCCCTCGGTCGCTGCAGCGGTCATGGCCGCGTCCCACCTCACAGGAACATTCGAAAAGCCGCTATATGTCAGGGTCGAACCACTCCTTTGCGCCCATTCCCGGGCGGAACAAACCGGTTGCACCCGATGCCTTGAACTGTGTCCCACCGGCGCGATCACGCCTGCAGGCGAGCATGTCAGCATTGACCCGATGATCTGCGCGGGCTGCGGGGCGTGTTCTGCCGCCTGCCCCTCGGGCGCTGTTAGCTATGACGCGCCTGCCGTCGACCTGACGATGCGCCGCGTCCAGACGCTGGCCAAAGCTTACTTGGACGCGGGCGGCACCGCGCCCCGCCTGTTGGCCCATGACGCCCATGGGGCTGAGATGATCCGGCTCCTCGCGCGCCACGGCACGGGCCTGCCTGCAGATGTGATCCCGCTGGAAATGTCTGCCATAGGTGCCTTCGGCCACGCGGAGGCGATCGCCGCGCTCGCGGCGGGGTTTGCGCATGTGACGATCCTGCCCGGCCCCGGCGCGGATCGCGATGCATTGAACGCACAGACAGCGCTCGCCACCGCCATCGCAGGGGAAAACCGCATCTCCCTGCTCGACACCTCGGACCCCGACGCACTCGGCGAAACGCTTCAAAGTGTTCAAGCACCAGCCCCGGTCGAAACCCCGGTCCGCCCCATGGGCACGCGCCGCCAGATCACCCGCCAGGCCGCCCGCGCCCTGCACCCTGAGACCGAGGCAATCGACCTGCCCGCAGGCGCTCCCTATGGCGCGGTACTCGTCGATACCGACAGCTGCACCCTCTGCCTGTCTTGCGTCTCGCTCTGCCCGGCGGGGGCGCTTGGCGACAACCCCGACAAGCCGCAGCTACGCTTTCAGGAAGACGCGTGCTTACAATGTGGGCTCTGCGCCTCGGTCTGCCCGGAGGACGCGATCACCTATGAACCCCGCCTCAACCTGACCGAAGCCGCGCTGCGCCAAGAAGTCCTAAACGAGGAAGAGCCCTTCGCCTGTATCGAATGCGGCGTTCTCTTTGGGTCCAAATCCGCGATCGACCGCATCACCGAAAAGCTGACCGGGCATTCCATGTTCTCCGACCCGGAAAAGCTCAAGATGATCCAGATGTGCGACAATTGCCGCGTAAACGCCCAGTATCATTCGGAAAACAACCCGTTTGCGGCAGGCGAGCGCCCGCGCCCGCGCACCACCGATGACTATTTCTCAGACCGCAAGGATCACTGATGCTCGAGCGGTTGACCCAAATCGGCGGCGGCCATAGCCGCGACATAGGCCATCAGGGCCTCCAACTCGTCGATATCAAGCTCAATGGGCGATATCGGAGACGGCCGATTGATTGGAAACGGATCGGTTACGTCGGTGATTTGGGTGAAAGCCGGGTGCGGGTTCAGCACGTAAAAGGCGGCGAACCGCTCCTCCCAATCTGCCAGCGCGCGCAGCACACTGAAGCTGGGCGTAGAGCCGATGCCCCAACCTGTGGTGGCTTTGTCGACCGCGTGGCAGCGCGTGCATTTCTCAACCGAAACTTTGTGCCCGAGCGCGGCATCGCCGTCGATGCTCACTTCGACAACTGCGCGTTCTTCGGCGACAGGCGGGCCAAAAGGTGCCACCCCATCCGGCGCAAAGCTCGCCAAAGTGCGCTGCCCGATATCAGACAGAAGCCAATCGGAGAGTTTTTTGGTACCGGAGTGATCGGCGTTTCGCAGATCGATGTGCCAGGTCTGCCCCAGCCCCGAAAACGCCGCTCGACCTGTCTCACCAAGCGCCAAATCTGCCGTTTCGGGACTGTCCACTTGTTCAATCCGCACCTGTGTTTTCAACGAAAACCGCGGCAGAATGAATTTCAGAATGCCGCTGTCTACCAGAGCCTCAGGCGCATGCAGCCGCACCAGCCGATCATCGGCAAGGGCCGCCCAAGGCAAGCACAACATCAAGATCAAAGCGCGCCACATCATTGGGCAAGCCTAGGCGCGCGACCCGCATCCCGTCAATCTCAGCAAAACGGAGCAGAAAAATGAGCGATGATTTCAACATGTCCATGCGCAAATTCCTCAAGCAGGTGGGCGTCACCTCCCAGCAGGCGATTGAGGAGGCCGTGCGCGCAGCCGACGGCAGCGGCAAAACCTACGCGGTCAAAGCCGTGGTCACGATCGAGGAGCTCGGCATGAGCCACGAGGTCACCGGCACGATCTCGGGCGGGGAATAAGACGCGTGGCGATGACCAGAGATACTGTAACCGCAGCCCTCAAAGGGATTGAAGACCCGGTCGCAGGCGGCGACATCATGGCCTCCGGCGTGGTGCGCGCTTTGCAAGTGGGCGAGGATGGCGCAGTGCGGTTCGTCATGGAAATCCCGCCCTCCCAGGCGCAGGTCTATGAGGATGTGAAGGCGGCAGCCGAAGCCGCTTTGGCGAAGCTCGAGGGCATCGGATCGGTCTCCATCGTGATGACCGGCCATTCCCAGCCTGCTCCACCACCCGACCTAAAACCGCAGCGCGCAGCCCAACCCAAAGGCCCGGAAAAACTGCCGGGCGTGGAGCGGATCGTTGCTGTCGCTTCTGGCAAAGGGGGCGTCGGCAAATCCACCGTTGCGGCAAATTTGGCCTGCGCGCTGGCCCAACAAGGCCGACGGGTCGGGCTGCTGGACGCGGATGTCTACGGGCCCTCGCAGCCGCGCATGCTGGGTGTCTCCGGCAGGCCCGCCAGCCCCGACGGCAAGATCATCCTGCCGATGCGCAATCATGGCGTCACGATGATGTCGATTGGCCTGATGACGAACGAGGATCAGGCCGTCGTTTGGCGCGGGCCCATGCTGATGGGCGCGTTGCAGCAAATGATGACGCAGGTGCAATGGGGCGCATTAGACGTGCTGCTGGTCGACCTGCCGCCTGGCACGGGTGACGTGCAAATGACGCTGGCGCAAAAGGCGGAGGTGACCGGCGCAGTCATCGTCTCCACCCCGCAAGACGTGGCCCTTTTGGACGCGCGCAAGGGCATCGATATGTTTCAGCAATTGAACGTCCCGATCCTGGGCATGATCGAAAACATGTCCACGCATATCTGCTCCAATTGCGGGCATGAGGAGCATGTCTTCGGCCATGGCGGTGTTGCGGCAGAGGCGGACAAGCTGGGTGTGCCGCTTCTGGCCGAGGTGCCTCTCGATCTGCAAATCAGGCTGGCTGCCGATGGCGGCGCGCCGATAGCCGTCAGCCAGCCCGACAGCGCGCAGGCGCAAGCCTTCCACAATGTCGCTAAGGCGCTCGTCGACGGAGGCCATGCATGAGCGAGCCGCTCACATTCCCCCCGCTGATGTGGGGGGAGGAGGCGACTGACGACGCCTTGGACCATGCCGCGAGACGGGCCGCTTTGGGCTGCGACGCCGGGCTTGTCAGCTACATCCTCGCCACCGACAGGGCGGAGGCCGCTTTGGTCTTCGCCCCGGAAGTCCCGCTGAAAGAGGCCATGACCATGCTGCCGCTGTGCGGCGTTGGTTTTCAAAACGCACTCGGCGCGCTGGCCCCGCCGGAGGTCGCGCTGCATCTGGCCTGGGACGGCACGATCCGCATAAACGGCGCGCGCTGCGGAGGGTTTCGCGTCATGAGCGCGACGAATGATCCGGAGGCCGTGCCCGACTGGCTCGTGATCGGTTGGTCCCTCCCCCTCCTGCCAGTCAACGCCGAGACTGGAAATGACCCTGACCACACCGCACTTTTCGTTGAAGGCTGCGCCGATGTCGCCCCTTCCGATCTGGTCGAAGCCTGGGCACGTCACACGCTGAACTGGCTCTCTCGTTGGGAAAATGAGGGGGCCCGACCCTTGGCGGCCGAGTGGCGCGGGCTGGCCCATGGCGTGGGCGAAGAGGTCACACAAGGCGCGCTGACTGGCACCTTCCTGGGCGTCGATGAAGCCTTCGGCATGCTGCTCCGTAATGACGCTAAAACCCACCTGATCCCGCTCACCACCTTACTGGAGGACAGCTGATGAAACTCGCCCGGGCGATCCATTTCGACGAAAGCGACATGCGCATCTTTGCAAGCCCCGCGAGGACGGGCGAGTGGTGCATCTCCGGCGGGTTCGAGTTTTCCGACTGGACCGAGGGGGACCTGACCGGCAAGGCACGCCAGGCTTTTTCCAATGGCTGGTTCGGATTGGAGACCGGGGGCCGCGTCACCTTCGTCGCCGTCACCGCGCTAGAGCCGGGAGAGCTGGAGACACTGACCAGCCTTCTCGCCCAGCACTTTGTGACCTATTACGGTGCCCCATCGGTCGAAGCCGCCATACCCGTGGCCGAAGAAGAACTGCGCCAGATGGTGGCGCTCTGCGACGATCATGACCCCAACACGCTTTTGACTGTCGCCCGCGAGCTGACCGAGGCCGGTGTGCGCGAAGCCTACCGCGTGATCGAGGCGCAGAGCGCGGGGCTCGATCAGTTTGCGATCCACGTTGACGAGTGAAGGGCGAGCCACACCAGCGCTAACGTTAGAAACTACTCTTTAGTGACCGCGTTAAACACAAACAATGTTTCGCCCGCGAGCTGGTAGCTATCAATCAACTCACCTGCGCGAGTCGAGGCAAGCCACTCCTCAAGCTTCGCGGACAACTCCGCCTTCACATGTCCATGCACCTCCGGGTTCACCGCCAAATAGGCATATTGGTTGAACAAAACCGGGTCTCCTGCATAAAGCAGCGAAAGATCGCCCTTATTGCCAAAATTCAGCCAGCTGGCACGGTCCGACAGGATGTAGCCGCCGAGGCCCACGGCGGTGTTCAGCGCGGCACCCATGCCCGCGCCGACCTCATTGTACCAACCTGCCGCCGGCACGCCACCCGCGCTTTCCCAAAGGCTCACCTCTTTCTTATGGGTCCCGCTATCATCGCCCCGGCTGACAAACCGTGCCTCGGCGGCGGCAATCCGGCTCAAGGCCTCAGCTGCACTGCTCGCGTCCGCAACGCCTGCCGGGTCCGCCGCAGGGCCGATGACCACGAAATCATTATACATGATCTCCCGCCGATGCGTGGCAAAGCCGTCGGCCACAAATGCCTCCTCCGCCGCGCGGGAATGCACGAGGATCGCGTCGACATCGCCCGCGCGCCCCAATCGCAGTGCTTGGCCCGTGCCTACGACTAGCAATTGCACCTCCAGATCGAGATCCGCTTCTATCTCCGGCAACAGCACATCCGCCAACCCGGAATTGTGAAAAGAGGTCGTCACCGCCATGCGCATGCTGTCCGCCGCCTGCGCGCCACTTGCCAAGACAAATCCCAAAACCACCAGCAACCGCATCATCATTCTACGATATCTCCTTTCAAAAAGGCCCGCGCTTCCGCCGTCTCGGGCGCGTCAAAAAACCGATGCGCCGGGCCTGTTTCATGCACCCGGCCGTGCAACATGAACACCACGCGGGAGGCCAGCCTGCGCGCCTGCCCCATGTCATGAGTAGCCAGCACCACGCGCGTGCCGCCTTCGACCGCGTCGCTTAAGATTGCTTCAATTTCCCGCGTCGCGCGCCCGTCAAGTGACGCGCTCGGCTCGTCCAGAAAGACCAGCTCTGGCTCCACGATCAACGCGCGGGCAATGGCAAGCTTTTGCTGCTCGCCGCCAGAAAGCACGCTGGCGGGCCGGTCGATCATCTCGGCCAGCCCGACCCGATCCGCCCAACCTTCCGCAAGACCGCGTGCCTCGGCCCGCGCAACCCCGCGCAAGGTCAAGGGGTAAGCCAGGTTCTCGCCCACGGTTCGGCGTAACATCACAGGTCTTTGGAACACGAAGGCCTGCGCGTTGCGTGCAGCAGCCGTTCCGCAAGCCCACGAAATCTCACCTTCATGCAGCCGCGCAATGCCGTGAAGCAGCCGCAAGAGCGTTGTTTTGCCCGAGCCGTTGGGACCCAAAACAACCTGCGTGCCCTGCCCGTCCCAGTCAAAATCCACAGGACCGACCAGCCGTTTGCCGCGCCTGCGCGTTGCAGCACCGGTCACGCTCAAAGGAAACAGACCGCTCACCAGCGCCCCTCCCGTTCGGTCTGGCCAAGCCAGTGAATAAGCAGGTTCACCAAAATGGTCAGCGCGATCAGCACAAAGCCAAGCGCGAGCGCTAGTGCGAACTCCCCTTTGCCGGTCTCGAGCGCAATCGCGGTAGTGAGCACTCGGGTGACATGGTCGATATTGCCGCCGACGATCATGATCGCGCCGACCTCCCCGATCCCGCGCCCAAAGCCTGCGAGAGCCGCCGTCAACAGCGCGCGCCGCGCGTCCCAAAGAAGCGTTCTAACCTTCTGACTTTGCGTAACATTCATCGAGATCAGCAGGTCGTGATACTCCGCCCATAGCTCGCGCAAAGACTGGTGCGCGATCGAGGCCATGAGCGGCACAATGACTATCATCTGGGCGATGATCATGGCGGTCGGCGTGAAGAGCAGTCCAAACACGCCAAACGGGCCGGAGCGGGACAACATCACATACACCACCAGCCCGACGACGACCGGCGGCAGCCCCATCAAGGCGTTCAAAACCGCGATCACGCTACGTCGCCAGCGGAACCGCCGCACGGCCAAGAGCGCTGCCAAAGGCATCGCAATCACGCAGCCAAGGGCCAACGCCGTAAGGGTTACGCTGAGAGAGCGCAGCGCAATCTCCGCAAGCTCTGCGTCAAGCGTCACCACCAGCCAGAATGCCTGGGACAGTCCCTGCCATAGATCGACCAAGGCCGATCCTCCTCCCCTTTGTTTCAAGGAAAACTGGCAGGTTTCAAAGGCTGGTGCCAGCCCGTTTTTGGTAGCCCTGCCATTCTGTCCGAAAGAAGTCTATCGCCGCGCAGCGATGCGGTCAGAATGACCGTCGGGCTACTCCGCCGCGGCCTCAGCCAGCGCGGAAGGCAACCAAACGGTAAACTCGGCCCCGCCTACGTCGCGATTGCGCGCCGTAATTTGACCCTCCGCGCGCTGCACCAATGCTTGTGAGATGGACAAACCAAGCCCGGTCCCCTCCGCTTGTTTGGTGGTGAAGAACGGGTCAAAGACATGGGCGAGCTTTTCGTCTTCAATGCCCGGGCCGGTATCGGCCACAACCAACGCAACACCTGCAACGCCGTCGCGCGGCTCAGGCGTCAAGCGCAGTTCGAGTCGCCCCTCATTTTCCATCGAATGAACGGCATTCGTAATCAGATTGACTACCACCTGTTGCAACTCCCCTGCGTCGGCCTTGACAAAAGGAGTGGAGGAAAGGTCGCACAAAACCTCGATCTGCTTTTTCGAGAGAAGGTGATCAACAAGCACCAACCCGTCCTCTACCACCGGTGCGAGCGATATCGTCTTTTCGTATCCCGCAAACTCGCTCGGACGCGCAAATTGCAAGAGTTTACCGACGATGGCCCGGATCCGTGACACCTGACCGTCAACAAGGTCAAGCTCGGTCTCAACCTCACCAGCCGCATCGCCCAGAGTCTCCCGCACCACATCTACATTGCCCTGGATCACCGCGACCGGGTTGTTGATCTCATGCGCAACACCGGCCGTGATCTCCCCGATCGAGGCCAACTTTTCGCGCATTACCAATTGTTTATATGTATCCTCGAGCTTGGCATTGGCATCACGCAATTCGGCGGTGCGTTGTTCGACCCGCACGTTCAGCTCATCCGCGTAGTCGCGTAGTTTCTGGTCGCGGTCTTCTAGCTGGTCCAACAAATCATCCAGGTGCGTGGCCACCTGCCCGATCTCATCCTCGCGGCCCACCTCGCCGTGGCGGGCTGAGAACTCACCAGCACCCACGCGTTGCATCGTCTGGGTCATACGTTCCAAAGGTGCAAAAACGCCGCGCGCCATCAGGAAAAACACCGGAACCGACAAGGCCAAAACCCCGGCGACCGCAGCGATCATCCACAAAATGGCCTCTTGTTTGGCATTGGCGAAGGGCGCTTCGAGGAAGCCGACATAGAGCATGCCGACCCGGTCGCCAAAACTGTCGACAATTGGCAAATAGCCCGAAATATACCAGTCATTGACCACGAAAGCACGGTTCAGCCAGGTTGTGCCCTCCCCCAGAACGGCCTGACGCACCACGGCGGACACCCGGGTGCCAAGCGCGCGCACATCCTCAAAGAGCCGCACATTGGTAGACACTCGGACGTCCTCGAGAAACAGCGTCGCCGTGCCCTGTAACTCGCCCCCGGTCACCGCGTTGAGGTAGACCAGCGCGTTGATCGTGTCGATAAAATCAAGGTTGCGGTTCAGCAATATGCCGCCCACCAGGACGCCCTCCTGCCCAGACACGCGCACGGGAGAGGCCGCATGCACGACCATACCGCGATCTTCAACCGTCCTGTCTGTCGGAACGGCAGCTTCGGTCTCCAACAGCGGGATCGCGGCGCGCGCGGCCAACGCTTCGTCAAGCGCCGTCAGATCAGCGGTGCTGAAAATATCCAGCTCGGTCGCGGGCTCGCCCGCCAGACCACGGCGGATAACGGGCCATTCCGCGGCGGCGGAAGCTGCTGACGACGCCGGAAGATAGTATATAAAATCAAGGTTGAGCGCCGCGCGCCTTTCGTCAAAGAAAGCCTCCCGCGCGGCCGCCCCGCTCGACAAAGCCTCCGAAAACGCCAAAGACTCCGCAACGCCGTTCAGCTCATCCCCGGTTCCCGCGATGATGCGTGCCAGGTATTGCTCGGCGATGCGCAGATCGGACTCAACTTTCGCGATCAGCAGCGCATCGTAATCCGCCGTCCAACGCGTCATGCCCAAGAACAACAACGCGGGCAGTAGCAGCACCAAAGGTGCTATCGCCAATACCAGTAGTCGCAGTCGAACCGATCGCAAGTTTCCCTCCACTTGGCATAAGACTATCCGCCTGCGCTGAAATTCCAAAGCGGCGAATCTCACTCTTGCCAAATCCGGTAAGGCGGCATCACATTTGCCCTAGAACACGGAAGGGCGCATCCCAAATGGACGTACAGATAGAGATTTGCCAATCGCTGCCCGACCGGGATGGCTTGAACAGCCTGTTGTCGAAATACTACCAAACCATCGTGACCCGGATGGCTCAGATAGGGTTCGAAGTCCCGCCTGAAGCGCCCGAAAGCGCGCTGTCTGAATTCTGGAGCAACGCGGATGGCTATCTACCACCCTCGGGCTGCCTGGTCGTGGCACAGTTGCCGGACGGCGAGCTGGTCGGCTGCGGCATGCTCAAAAAGCTGGACCCGCAGACGGGCGAACTCAAACGCCTCTTTGTGAAGGACAAAATGCGCGGCACCGGCACAGGCAAAAAACTGGTCGAAGCGCGGGAGCGCGCAGCCAAAGAAATGGGACTGACCCGGTTGGTTGCCGACACGTTGACCTCAAATATCGAGATGCGCAACCTTTACCCCAAGCTGGGGTTTCGACAGGTCGAGGACCCGATAGAAACGACGACTTACCAAGACCAACCCATGCTCCGCCCCCATCTACACTACTTTGAAAAAGACATCTGAGACCTGCCATGCCTCACGCCCTACTTACCCAAGCCGACATCGAGACGTTTCAACGCGATGGCGTTGTTCTGATCAAAGGACTGTTTGCGGATTGGGTTGACCTGATCCGCGACGGGATCGCCCAGAACATGGAGGCCCCCGGCCCCCACGCCGCCGAAAACCTCAAAGAAGGGGAGCAAGGCCGCTTCTTTGACGATTACTGCAATTGGCAGCGCATTGCTTCTTTTGAAAAGGTGATCCGGAACAGCGAGGCTGCGGCTGTTGCGGCTGACTTAATGAGCTCCAAGTCAGTGCAGCTGTTCCATGACCACATTCTGGTCAAGGAGCCCGGCACCTCAAAACCCACGCCTTGGCATTCCGACGGGCCTTACTATTTCACGGCCGGCCAACAAAATGTCAGCTTCTGGGCCCCTGTCGATCCGGTCCGCGAGGCGTCTTTGCGCTGCGTTGCAGGCTCCCATCTTTGGCCAAAGCCCGTATTGCCGACCCGGTGGCTTGCGGAGACCTCCTTCTACCCCAACGAGGAGGACTACATGCCGGTGCCGGACCCGGATTCCGAAGGTATGGATATTCGGGAGTTTGAGATGGAGCCTGGCGATGCCGTCGCCTTCAATTTCAACATTCTGCACGGCGCGCGCGGCAATGAGGCGGCGGCGCGCAGGCGGGCGTTCTCGCTCAGGCTGGTCGGCGATGACGCCCTCTATACCGAGCGCCCCGGCCCGACCTCCCCGCCCTTTCCGGGGCACGGCATGAAAGAAGGAGATCGGCTGCGCGAGGACTGGTTCCCCGTGATCTATCAGCGGTAAAGCGCAATCCCTGCGACAGACACATCGGCCTGAAACTCTCGACCAATTGCCACGATCCCGATCCGCGTGACGCGGTCGAGGTTTAACGGAATATCTGTCCGGTGCATCTCGAAACTGGTAAAAGGAAGATCATAACTCTGCCACCCTGGCCCCACGATAATTTCGGTCCGATAGCTGTGCCACGGCCGCGCAAGGTCGGACGTCCGCAGCCGGATGTCATAGGCCTCGCCATTCCCAGCGAGCTCCAATCGGACACCGGTCCATTCAGGTGCATCCGGAACGACAATATCGGTCGCCATCTGAACGAAGCCACCGTTGTTCTCCAGCGACACGTCGCCCGTCAGCCGCGAAGCCTCTTGGCCGTCCAAAAGCAGCGTGCGCACCGCGCCAGTGGACACGCCGCCCATCACCGTGTCGGCTACAAATTCCCACTCCGTTTCCAGCGCGCGTTCCTCAGCCATCGCAGTCCCGCATGTGATCAAAAGCGCCAAAAGCCATCTCATCGCGCCGCCCGGTACCAAGCGGCCAACACCGCGCGCTCATCGGCCCCAAGCTCGGTAATATTGGCGGGCGGCATAGCGTGGCTCACCGCCGATTGCAGATAAATCTGGCGGGCTTGCCGCGCAATGTCGCCATGGGTTTCCAGATAAACCCCCTTTGGCGCCCAATGCATACCGTCCCAAGCCGGTTCGCGCGCGTGGCACATAGAACAGCGCCCGATCACAATATCCGCGACATTCTCGAACCCTTCAGCCTCAACAAACATAAGCTCGGTCTCGGTCAAAGGCCGTGCCTCCGCCTCCTCCCAACTCTCACCGGTTCCAGCGGTTGATAGCCACGCAACCAGCAAGAACAGTATCACCGTAGCACCGATGGTCCAGCGCGGGCCCGAGCCTGAACTATGCATCGTGTTGAAGTAATGCCGGATCGTGACGCCCATCAGGAACACCATCGCCGCGATTACCCATGCATATTCCGTGGCAAATGCCAGCGGGTAATGGTTGCTCAGCATCAGGAAGATCACCGGCAAGGTGAGGTAGTTGTTATGAGTCGAGCGCAGTTTGGCGATCTTGCCGTATTTTGCATCGGGCGTCCGACCTGCCTTCAGGTCGGCAACCACGATCCTTTGGTTTGGCATGATGATGAAAAACACGTTGGCCGACATGATCGTCGCCGTGAACGCGCCCAGATGCAGCATCGCGGCGCGGCCCGTGAAGAGCTGGTGGTACCCCCATGACATTGCGACGAGCATTACAAAAAGAAGCAACATCAATGCGGTAGGTTGCTCCCCTAATGCGGATTTGCACAGGAAATCATAGATAACCCATCCAACGGCAAGCGATCCGGCGGAAATCAAAATCGCCTGCCACAAGGCCAAATCCGCCTTTGCTGGGTCGATCAAATACAGCTCAGCACCCGCCCAATAGACCACCATCAACAAGGCGGCCCCTGACAGCCAGGTAGAATAGCTCTCCCATTTAAACCAGGTCAGATGCTCCGGCATCGCGTCGGGTGCCACCAAGTACTTCTGGATATGGTAGAACCCCCCGCCGTGTACCTGCCATTCCTCCCCATCCGCGGGGCCCGGGATGTCGCGGTTGAGGCTCAGATCCAGTGCAATGAAATAGAAAGACGACCCGATCCAGGCAATCGCCGTGATCACATGCAGCCAGCGGATCGCAAATTCAAACCAATCCCAAAGGATCGCAAGATCATACATCTAGCTACCCCGATAGGTGCTCATCCCATGTGGGCTAAGCAGGAGCGGCACGTGGTAATGATCATCTTCCGACATTCCAAAACGGATCGGAACTTGATCCAGAAACAGGGTATCGCCCTCAACTTGACCTGTAGCGCGCAGGTAATCACCCGCTTTGAAGATCAGCTCATAGACACCTGTTTTAAAATCACTTTCAGGCAGTATTGGCGTGTCCGTACGGCCATCTGCATTGGTCACCGTCTCCGCGATTTTGCGGTGTGAGTTGCCCGTGACGCGGTAGAGCATGATCGTGATGCCCTTCGCCGGGCACCCGCGGGCCGTATCCAATACATGCGTTGTCAAAAACCCTGCCATTGCGCGCCCCTTTTGTCTTCGCAGCCGTGAGCCTAGAGTGCGCTACGAGCAATGAAAAGAGGAAGCGCGCGACAATGACGACAGAGATCTTGGCGGTGCCACTCACGGCGGCGGAGTTCGCCCCTTTTGGCGATGTTTTGGACTGTGGCGGCGCGCCGGACAAGCTTATCAATGCCGGGATGTGCGGTCGCTACCATGACCGCGCGCAGCTCGACTTCGAAGAGGGGGCCGCGGGGATCAGCTTGTTTAAAGCAACGCCGCGTGAGCTCCCCTATACGCTTGATCTGATGGAACGGCATCCGCTTGGCAGTCAGGCCTTTATTCCGATGTCAGAACATGGCTTCCTTGTTTGCGTGGCTCCAGATGAGAATGGCAAACCCGGCACCCCCCGTGCGTTCATGACCGCGCCCGGACAGGCGATAAACTTTCACAAGGGCACATGGCACGGCGTGCTCACACCGCTGCACGCCCCTGGGCTATTTGCGGTGGTCGACCGAATTGGGGCCGGAGCAAACCTCGAGGAAGTCACACTCGACACACCCTATCTGATCCTCAGCCCTTAAGGTGCAATTCGAAAATCAAGCTCGGGCAAGTTGCCTATTCCGGCACGCACCTGCGCACCCGGCGCCAAGGGCCCGACGCCAGCAGGTGTGCCGGTCATGATCAGATCACCCGGTGCAAGTTCCACGAGCGACGAAAGATGCGCGATGCAATCCGCCACCGGCCAGATCATCTCTGATAGATCGGCGTCTTGCTTCATTGCGCCATCCACCGACAACCAAATGCGGCCCGCATCTAAAGGTCCGGCGTCGGCCAATGGCACCAAAGCCGCCATCGGTGCAGAGCGGTCGAACCCCTTCGCCATGTCCCATGGACGGCCCTTTGCCTTCGCATCTGCTTGTAAATCACGCCGCGTCAAATCGACGCCGACGCACGCGCCCCAAATGTGAGACAGCGCCGCCTCGGCGGCGATACCAGAGCCGCCGCGCCCAATTGCCACGACCAGCTCCACCTCATGGTGCAAATCAGCCGTCGCTTGCGGGTATGGAAGCTCTGCCCCGCTTTCCACCACGGCATCTGCGGGCTTGTCGAAAAAGAAGGGGGGCTCACGCAGATCGTTTCCCATCTCCCGCACATGAGCTGCGTAGTTGCGTCCGACGCAGAAGACCCGGCGCAGCGGGAACCGCTCAGCGCGCCCGGAAATGGGCAACGAGGGTAATGGTGGCGGGTCGATCACATAATCCGACATGATTTACGTCCTGTTTACGAGCATGGTAATTGTGTTTTGACAGGGGTGGGCCGCGCCGCCTAGACCAAAAGCGAAATGTACACGTCACGCCCATCCTACGCTCAAACGCTTGGCATAGCCGCCATTTTTGCGCTTGGCAGCACGCCTGTACTGGCCGCGGATGCCGATCTTATCGCGGCGGCGCGCAGCACATTGGCGAGCGTTCAGGACAACTCATTCGATGCGGATCGCGAATATTGCGGCATGCTTGGGCGCAACCCGCAAGGCAATATCGTGGCGACACGGCCACGCAAGGGGCGCGAAGATAGCTGTCAGCCGCGATCCTTCTACAGTGATGATATCGAAACGCTGGCCTCGTTTCACACCCATGGCAGCCACCACCTTGAGGCCGATGCGGAGGTGCCATCCTCCGACGACTTCCTCGCAGATGAGGCGGAAGGCGTTATTGGTTTCGTCTCAACCCCCGGCGGCAGATTCTGGATTATCGAGCCTGAACTGAATCGCGTCCGCCAGATTTGTGGCCGTGATTGCCTTCCGAAAGACCCGGATTATGAACCCGTTTCCGAAGGCCGGGTGCGTGTCGAATATACACTAGAGCAGCTGCTTGACCGTGAGGCAGGTATTGACGACTAAGCAGGAATGTTCATCTATAAGGGCGGGGATATTGGGAGCAGCCGTTCTATGAAGACTGCCGCAGCTTGCGCAACACTCGGTTTTTTTGCCGCTATCGGGCCCTGTCAGGCCGCGAGCGCAGCACTCGTTGAAAAAGCGAAAATGGCTCTGGCATCAATCCAGAATGCATCTTTTGTGGCAGATCGCGAGTATTGCGGGATGATCGGACTTACAGAGGCCAATGAGTTTATCGTTTCACCGGCACGCCGTGGCCGGACATCGGGCTGTGATCACCGGGGGTTTGCTGACCCGAGCATAACGCCGGTCGCCTCATACCACACGCATGGCGCTTTCCATCCGCTCTATGACAGTGAAGTGCCTTCCGTCGACGATATCGACATGGATTATCACAATAAGGTGTTCGGATTTGTGGCAACGCCGGGCGGCCGCTTTTGGCTCGTCGACTATCGTTACCGCTCCGTGCATCAGCTCTGTGGGGTCGGTTGCCTGCCGCAAGACCCAACTTTTAAAGAGCATATGGCCGGTGAAATACCAGAGCATATGAGCCGACGCGAAATCGCAGCGCGCAAGAAAACCGGTGGCGCAAGAGAGCTCCGCGCGCGGATGCTAGCTGAGAACGGTTCGCAAGAAGATTGACTTATTGAGAATCATTCGCATATAGAAGATCAGGTTTAACTCTGAGGCTAATCTATGCGTAATTCTGTTTTTGCCATCCTGTTGGCCCCAATCATGGCCCTCACCACCCCGGCTTTAGCCGAGGACAAATTCAAAGCTGTCACCACTTTCACGGTCATTGCCGATATGGCCCGCAATGTGGCCGGCGATGTCGCTGTGGTTGAAAGCATCACCCGCCCCGGCGCGGAAATTCACAACTACTCCCCCACGCCCCGCGACATTCTCAAGGCGCAAGACGCGGACCTGATCCTGTGGAACGGGCTCAACCTGGAACTTTGGTTCGAGCAGTTCTTCCGCAACCTTTCAGACGTGCCATCTGCCGTCGTGACCGATGGGGTAGAGCCGATGAGCATCACCCAAGGCCCCTATAACGGCAAACCCAACCCGCATGCCTGGATGTCGGTCGATGCGGCGGTGATCTATGTTGACAATATCGTTGCAGCTTTCGTCGAAAATGACCCCGACAATGCTGACACCTACAAGGCAAATGGGGAGGCTTATAAAGCCGAAATTCTGAGCGTTATCGGACCTTTGCGCGATCAAATTCAAGCTGTGCCCGAAGCGGATCGCTGGCTGGTAACATCCGAAGGGGCTTTCTCGTACCTCGCCCGCGATCTGGGCCTGTCTGAGCTCTATATCTGGCCGATCAACGCTGACCAGCAAGGCACGCCCAGCCAAGTGCGCGCGGTGATCGACACGGTGCGAGAGAACAATATCCCGGTCGTCTTCTCCGAATCCACCATCTCACCTGAGCCCGCCCAGCAAATCGCGCGCGAAACCGGCGCGAAATACGGCGGTGCGCTCTATGTCGACAGCTTGAGCGAGGCAGACGGCCCAGTGCCAACTTACCTGGACCTGCTGCGCGAAACGACCTCTATCATCGCAACGGGTTTGACTAAGTGATGCTGGACGCAACCTCTGGCGGGCTTTCCGCCAAAGGCATAACTGTCACCTATCGCAACGGGCATACCGCACTTACGGATGCCAGTTTCGAACTGCCCACCGGGACCATTGCGGCTCTGGTGGGCGTCAACGGCTCTGGCAAATCGACGCTCTTCAAGGCGATCATGGGCTTTGTACCGACCGCATCCGGCGAGATCTCGGTCCTAGGCGGCACTGTCAAAGATGCGTTGAAAAGCAATGTGGTAGCCTACGTCCCTCAAGCGGAGGAGGTCGACTGGTCCTTCCCCGTCCTCGTTGAAGATGTCGTGATGATGGGCCGCTACGGCCATATGGGTTTTCTGCGCATCCCTAAGCCCGCCGATCACCGCGCGGTCGAGGACGCGTTGGAGCGTGTCGGCATGTCCGGCTACCGCAAGCGTCAGATCGGGGAACTGTCGGGCGGGCAAAAGAAACGCGTCTTCCTCGCCCGAGCCCTTGCGCAAGACAGCAAGGTGATCCTGCTTGATGAGCCTTTCACCGGGGTCGATGTGCAGACAGAGGATGAAATCATCGCCCTTCTTCGTGACATGCGCGACGAGGGGCGGGTCATGCTCGTCTCCACGCACAACCTCGGCTCTGTCCCTGAGTTCTGCGACCGCACAATTCTGATCAAGGGCACCGTATTGGATTACGGGCCAACGGAAGAGATCTTCACGTCCAAAAACCTCGAACGCGCCTTTGGCGGCGTGCTCAGGCATTTCGTCATGCAAGGCGCCGATCTGCATGAGGATGACGAAGACACGCGCCGCCTGACCGTCATCTCCGACGATGAACGGCCGTTCGTGATCTACGAAGACCATGACGAGAAAGACGAAAAGGAGCGCGAGGATGGACGCGCTTCTTGAGCCTTTCACCTATAGCTACATGCTCAACGCCATGTGGGTTTCTGCCCTGGTCGGTGGGGTCTGCGCCTTTCTGTCAGCCTATCTGATGCTCAAAGGCTGGTCGCTTATTGGCGACGCGCTCAGCCATTCCATCGTGCCGGGCGTCGCAGGTGCCTACCTTCTGGGCCTGCCCTTCGCGCTTGGGGCCTTTCTTGCGGGCGGGCTGGCGGGTGCGACGATGCTTTTTCTCAATCAGCGCACGGGGCTGAAAGAGGACGCAATTATCGGGCTCATCTTCACCTCTTTCTTCGGGCTCGGGCTGTTCATGGTCTCCCTCTCGCCCGCCGCAGTCGATGTGCAAACCATCATCCTTGGCAACATCCTTGCCATCTCCCCCACCGATATTCTGCAGCTGGCGATCATCGGCTTCGTCTCCCTCGCCATCCTGCTCGCCAAATGGAAGGACTTGATGGTGGTGTTTTTCGATGAAAGCCATGCACGCTCCATAGGGTTGAACCCCGACCGCCTGAAGCTGATGTTTTTCATCCTTCTCTCGGCCAGCACCGTGGCTGCCTTGCAAACAGTCGGTGCGTTTCTGGTCATCGCTATGGTCGTCACTCCCGGCGCCACTGCCTATCTGCTCACGGACCGCTTCCCGCGCCTGCTGGTCGTGTCTGTCAGCATCGGCGCACTCACCGCATTTTTCGGCGCTTATATCAGCTATTTTCTCGACGGGGCGACGGGCGGCGTGATCGTCTGTCTGCAAGCGCTGGTCTTTGGATTGGCCTTCTTTTTTGCGCCAAAGCACGGGATGTTGGCCTCCCGCGCCCGCGCGAAGGGGGCCGTATGATGGACGAGCTGCTGCTGCCCTTCCAATTCCCCTTCCTGCAGAACGCGTTCCTAATCACGGTGATGCTGTCCGTGCCTGCCGCGATCCTATCCTGCTTTCTGGTGCTCAAAGGCTGGTCGCTCATGGGCGACGCAATCTCCCACGCGGTCTTCCCCGGCATCGTAATCGCCTATGTCATCGGCATTCCCGTCATTATCGGGGCTTTCGTCGCCGGCATGACCTGCGCAATCCTGACGGGCTATATCGACGAAAACACCCGGGTTAAGCGCGACACCGTCATGGGCGTGGTTTTCTCCGCTATGTTTGGCATCGGCCTCGTGCTCTACACCAAGGTCGAGCCGGGTGTGCATCTCGAGCATCTGCTCTTCGGCAATATGCTGGGCGTGAGCCCCTTTGACATGTGGCAGACCGGAATCATTGCTGTCTGCGTTACGCTTGGGCTGGCCTTCTTCTGGCGCGATCTGCTGCTTCATGCATTTGACGAACAACAGGCCCGCGCCTTGGGCCTTAACGTTCAAATGCTCCATTTCGGGCTGCTCGCCGTGATCTCGCTCACCGTGGTCGCAGCTCTAAAGGCCGTCGGCATCATCCTCGCCATCGCGTTCCTCATTTGCCCCGGCGCCGTCGCCTTCCTGGTAACCCGCCGCTTTGGACAGATGATTTTTGTGGCGATCGGCGTGGCGGTCTTCTCCAGCGTGGCCGGCATCTACGCCTCGGTCTTTATCGACAGCGCCCCCGCTCCAACAATCGTTTTGATCATGAGTGCGCTTTTCGTTGCGGCCTTCGCCAATAGCATCAGGCGCAATCGGGCGGCCGAAACCAAACGTCCTTTCGAAACTCTGAAGGCAGCCCCGGACCGCGGGCGTCGGGCTGAAAGCCCCCGCCCAGGGGGGCGGTCGGGGGCTGCCTGATGGTACCCATCAGGCCGAGCCTTAAAGCCCGGCGAGACGCGACACCCCCTTGGCGCGCGCCGCCCTTTCGCCTATCCCTTCCCCCATGAACAGATACCCCCGTGATATGCGCGGCTACGGCGCCAATCCTCCCGACCCCGCCTGGCCAAATGGCGCAAAGATCGCCGTCCAGATCGTCCTCAACTATGAGGAAGGTGGCGAGAACAATATCCTGCATGGCGACAAAGCGTCAGAGGCTTTCCTGTCTGAGATCGTAGGTGCCAGCGCCTGGGACGCACAGCGCCACTGGAACATGGAATCAATTTACGAATACGGCGCGCGGGCCGGGTTCTGGCGGCTCCACCGGCTGCTCAAAGACCTGCCGATCACCGTTTACGGCGTCGCCACCGCCCTCGCCCGATCCCCCGAACAGGTGGCGGCGATGAAAGACGCGGGGTGGGAGATCGCAAGCCATGGGCTCAAATGGATCGAATATAAAGACTTCTCTGAAGACGAAGAACGCGACCATCTTCGACAAGCCATCAAGCTTCACACCGAAGTGGTCGGCCAACGCCCGCGCGGCTGGTACACAGGTCGATGTTCCGAAAACACACTGCGCCTTGTCGCGGAAGAAGGCGGGTTCGACTACTGCGCCGACAGCTACGCCGACGACCTGCCCTATTACGCGCGGTTTGACGGGCGCGACCAGCTGGTGGTGCCTTACACGCTCGATTGCAACGATATGCGTTTTGCAACGCCGCAGGGTTTCAACTCCGGCGACCAGTTCGAAGCCTACCTGCGCGACACGTTCGATGCGCTCTATGCTGAAGGGGAAGATGGAGCCGCCAAGATGATGTCCATCGGGCTTCACTGCCGTCTGGTCGGCCGTCCTGGTCGCGTGCAAGCCTTGAGACGTTTCATCGAGTACGCGAACTCCCATGACGGGGTCTGGTTCGCGACACGCGAACAAATCGCGCAGCATTGGCTCAAGGAGCATCCTCCCGCGCCCCAAACCCGGCCCTCGCTGATGGATGAAGAGACCTTCATCCGCACCTATGGCGGCGTCTTTGAGCATTCCCCGTGGGTCGCGGGCGACGCCTGGAAGCTGGAACTGGGCCCCGCCCATGACAGCGCCAAGGGCTTGCATGGCGCGCTGACCCGCGCCTTCCGCGCAGCCCCCGCGCCGCGTCGCCTAGAGGTGCTAGACGCGCATCCCGACCTCGCAGGCAGGCTCGCCGCCGCCAAGCGCCTGACAGTTGAAAGCACGTCTGAGCAGGCCTCCGCCGGGCTCGACGCGTTGTCGGACGAAGAGCGGGCGGCCTTCACAAAACTCAATGAAGACTACACGCTCAAACACGGATTTCCCTTCATTATTGCGGTGCGTGATCATGACAAGCCGTCCATCTTGGCAAGCTTTGAACGCCGCCTGCAAAACACCAGCGAGGCCGAGTTCGAGGAAGCCTGCCGCCAAGTTGAACGCATCGCCGAGCTACGTTTAGAGGACATGTTCAAATGAACGACCCCGTAGAGGCCACGCGCACCTATTATGCACCACGCGGCGGCATGCCCAACCCGAAGACCCGCGCGCATGATCGTTCGGTCTTCACCAACGCCTATGCGGTGATCCCGCGCGGAGTGATGTCGAATATCGTGGCCTCTTTCCTGCCTGGCTGGATCGGCTGCCGCGCTTGGATCCTCGCACGCCCCATGACCGGCTTTGCTGAGACCTTCGCTCAATATCTGATCGAAATGATGCCGGGCGGTCTCTCCGACAAGCCGGAGCCCGACCCGAATGCCGAAGCGGTACTCTTTGGGTTGCGCGGCGACATGGCGCTGGAAATTGACGATCAAACCTACATTTTCCGCCCCGGTAGCTACGCCTATATCGCGCCAGGCACGGATTGGCGCATCATCAACCGCCATGAAGGGCGCTCCAACTTCATGTGGGTGCGCAAAAATTATGAATGGCTCGATGGCGTGCCCGCGCCTGAAAGCTTCGTCACCCATGATGATGACGTCCCGCTCAGCTACATGACGGAGGAGGACCGCAACTGGGCCACCACCCGTTTCGTCGATCCCGGCGACATGCGGCATGACATGCATGTCAACATTGTCACCTTCCTGCCAGGCGGCAACATCCCCTTTGCCGAAACCCATGTGATGGAGCACGGGCTTTATGTTTTGCAGGGGCGCGGGGTGTATTACCTCAACGAAGATTGGGTCGAGGTCGAGGAAGGCGACTTCATGTGGCTGCGCGCTTTCTGCCCACAAGCCTGCTACGCCTCCGGCAAAGAGCCATTCCGCTATCTCCTCTACAAAGACGTCAATCGGCACCCGAAACTTCGGCTCGACTGACACCAAAACCTATCGCCTTGGAACCTAGGCTGCGACACGGTAGGTATTCTTCAAAGTAAGAAGGAGGCCTTCATTCATGTTGAGCTGTTTCAAAAGCTACGATGTCCGCGGCAAGCTGGGCGAGGAATTGAACACCGAGATCGCCTATAAAATCGGGCGTGGTTTTGCCGTGGCGATGACCCCCGGAACCGTGGTTATCGGATACGATGTGCGCCCAACCTCCCCAGAGCTTGCGGAAGCTTTGACCAATGGATTGCGCGATGAAGGCGTTGACGTCATCGACATTGGCCTTTGCGGCACAGAAGAGGTGTATTTCGCAACCACCCATCTGGGTGCGGGCGGCGGGCTGATGGTCACGGCCTCCCACAACCCAATCGATTACAACGGCATCAAAATGGTGCGTGAGGGCTCGCGGCCTATCTCAGCTGCGGACGGTCTCGGCGAGATTTCGGACCTTTGCGAAAAAGACCAATTCGGCGCGGCAAAACCGCAGGGCAGCTACGCCAAACAAGACCCGCGCGACGCCTATGCCGACCGCATCGTGTCTTTCTGTGACCTCTCCGCCCTGAAACCTATGAAAATCGTAGTAAACGCGGGCAACGGCGTTGCAGGTCCTTCTTTCGATGCGATTGCCGCAAAGCTGAAAGCCGCAGGCGCGCCGTTCGAGTTCATCTTGCACAACCATGCCCCCGATGGCGGCTTCCCGAACGGCATCCCCAACCCACTTCTGCCCGAAAACCGCGCGCAAACCGCCGACCGGGTGATCGAGATGGGCGCCGATCTTGGCGTGGCCTGGGACGGCGATTTTGACCGCTGCTTCTTCTTTGACGAAACGGGCGCTTTTGTAGACGGCGAATATGTGGTGGGGCTTTTGGCCTCCGCCTTCCTGCCCAAATACCCCGGCGCAAAAATCATCCACGACCCTCGTGTGATTTGGGCCTTGTTGGACCTTGTTGCAGATGGCGGCGGCGAAGCCGTGGTCTCCAAATCAGGCCACTCCCATATAAAAGCCAAAATGCGGGAAGTCGACGCCGTCTATGGCGGGGAGATGTCGGCACATCACTATTTCCGCGATTTTATGTATTGCGACAGCGGCATGATCCCTTGGCTATTGGTGGCAGAGCATATGTGCCGCACGGGCCAGCCGCTATCCGCGCTGGTCGCTGGTATGCAAGCGCGTTTCCCGTCTTCAGGCGAAATCAATTTCAAGCTCGCCGACAAACAACCCGCCATCGACGCGTTTGAGGCCACCTATGTCAGCAAAGCCAATGATGTCGACCGGCTCGACGGGGTCTCGCTCGATATGGGCGACTGGCGCGTCAATCTGCGCCAATCCAACACAGAGCCCGTGCTGCGCCTCAATGTAGAAGCCAAAGGCGATCGCGATCTCCTGGCCCAAAAGGTCGAAGAAATAAGTGCGCTGATCAAAAGCGCGTAATTCCTCTTCATTGCTTCAAAAATATCCTGGGGAGCGAGCGTAGCTCGCGGGGCAAAGCCCCAGACATATCGGCGCGGCCACGGTACACGACTCACGGCGAAATAGCCTTCGATTTTGGGCTTGAAAGCGCCCG